>NZ_JBEXGU010000135.1:0-26106 GCF_040607515.1 Streptosporangium sp. NPDC005286
TGTTGACGACGCCCGGCCGCCCGGGGCGCCGGTTGGCGTTTCCCCGGGGCGCGGCCCTGCGGAGCAGGGCGCCGAAGGACTCGATCAGTTCGATCCTGGCCAGGGGGGCGCCCAGGCAGAAGTGGATGCCCGCGCCGAAGGAGATGTGCGGGTTGTCCACCCGGCCGACGTCGAAGCGGTCGGGGTCGGCGAAGACCTCGGGGTCCCGGTTGGCCGAGCCGAACAGCAGCGCCACCTCGGTGCCGCGCGGGATGTCCACCCCGCCGACGGTGATGTCCTCCAGGACCCAGCGCTCGAACATCTGCAGCGGGGTGTCCCAGCGCATCATCTCCTCGATCGCGGTGGGCAGCAGGCCGTGGTCGGCACGGAGCCGCTCCAGCTCGCCCGGGTTGCGGAAGAGCGACCACCATCCATTGCCCGTGACGTTGACCGTGGCCTCGTGCCCGGCGTTGAGCAGCAGCACGCAGGTGCCGACCAGCTCCTCCTCGGTGAGCTTGTCGCCCTCCTCGGCCACCAGGGCAAGCGCGCTGATCAGGTCGTCGCCGGGGTTCGCCCGGCGGGCGCGGGCCAGCTCGACGAGGTAGGCGGAGAACTCCTCGGCCGCGCGTACCGCGGTGTGCTGGGCCTCGACGGAGGGGTTCAGCTCGTACATCCCGCAGATGTCGGCGGACCAGGGGCGCAGCAGGTGCCGGTCGGCCTCGGGCACGCCGAGCATCTCCGCGATCACGGTCACCGGGAGCGGCTCGGCGACCTCGGAGATCAGGTCTCCACCGCCGCGCTCGACGAAACGGTCCACCAGTCCCCCGGCGATCTCGGCGACCTTGGGGCGGAGCGCCTCGACCATGCGCGGGGTGAACGCCTTGGAGACCAGGCGCCGGAGCCGGGTGTGCACCGGCGGCTCGACGTCGAGCATCCCGGCCCTGACCACCCGCCAGAACGGGTCCTGGAACTCGGGGTCGTCGGGCCTGCCGAACTCGGCGTGGGTCGCCACGTGCAGGTAGGAGCGGCCGAGCCGACGGTCGCGCAGCAGCGCGTTGACGTCGGCGTGCCGGGCGACCAGCCACTGGCCGGTCGGTTCAAAGAAGCTGACCGGCCGCTGCCGCCTCAGCTCGTCGTAGACGTCGTACGGATGGGCGACGAATTCCGGATTCCAGGGATCAAAGCGCACACGGACATCGTAATGTCGCCCCATGCGTCAATTGCCTGTTCCGCCCCCTGGAGCTGGGCAGACGGATGCCCGGTGGCCCCACGACGGGTGAGAGCGCCATCGCCTGAGGCTGAGCCGTCTGCCGACGCTCGACAGCCCGCCACAGGCCGCTACACCTCGGTCGGGCTGCCCGACTTCTCGGGCTGGGCCGTCTTGGTGCGCAGCCGGATGTTCAGCAGCTCCACGATGAGCGAGAAGGCCATCGCGAAGTAGATGTAGCCCTTGGAGATGTGCTGCCCGAGGCCCTCGGCGATCAGCACGACGCCGATCAGCACCAGGAACGACAGGGCGAGCATCTTGATGCTCGGGTGCTTGTCCACGAAGCGGCTGATCGGGCCCGAGGCGAAGAGCATCACCAGGACCGAGACGATCACGGCCGCGACCATGACACCGAGCTGGTCGACCATGCCGACCGCGGTGATGACCGAGTCGAGGGAGAAGATGATGTCCAGCAGCATGATCTGGGCGATCACCGAGCCGAAGGAGGCCGCGGCCTTGGCGCTGCCGTGCCCGGTCTTGCCCTCGATGCTGTCGTGCATCTCGATGACGCTCTTGCCCAGCAGGAAGAGACCACCGGCGAGCAGGATGAGATCCCGTCCCGAGATCGGCTGACCGAGGACCTCGAAGAGCGGCGATGTGAGTTTCACCACCCACGCCAGCGCCAGCAGCAGCGCCAACCGGCTGACGAGGGCCGCGAGGAGGCCCAGCCTGCGCGCCTTGTCGCGCTGCTCGGGCGGGAGCTTTCCGGCCAGGATCGAGATGAAGATGATGTTGTCGATGCCTAGCACGATCTCCAGGGCGACGAGGGTGATGAACCCTATCCAGATCTCCGGGTTGGTCATCCAGTCCAACATCTGAGCCTCCAGCTCGCCCTACTTGATCACTACCGGCACAACGAGATCCGTCGTTCGGCGTTATTCAGCCACTACCAGGACAAACATCACCCGCCGCCAGGCGCCACCCGGCTCACTGCCCAGACGAACGGGACTCCTCATGAGTTCCCGAACATGAGAGACAGCACTTGCGAATTCCCGCCAGACGTCGGTTATAGTTCCCCCGTAGGTCATGAGTGCCAGTGACAAGCCCCGGCTCGCTGGCCGGCAACCCTCGCGTCCGCGGCGGGGTGCCCCGGGTGAGGACCTGGTCCGGCACGAGGTGTGCCGGGCAAGCGCGGGCTCCAGGCACCTATGCCATGGGTTGGGGTCCGATGACCTCGAAGGAGCCCTGGCGTGTCCGCACTGACGATCCTCACCGCCACAGCCGCCGACGCAGCCGACGCGGCCACCCCCACGACCGCCCTCGGGACCACCCCGGTGACCGTCCCCGCGACCCGTACGTCCGGCGACCGGCCGATCCCCGCCGTGCTCGGCTCCGACCTGGAGGTTCCGGTCAGGGGCGGCAGGCTCGTCCGCTACGCCAACCTCGACTACGCCGCGAGCGCCCCCTGTCTGGAGCCGGTGAGCGCCGCCGTCGCCGCCGCGCTCCCGGCGTACTCCAGCGTCCACCGAGGCGCCGGGTACGCGTCCCAGCTGACCACGGCCCGCTACGAGCAGGCCAGGCAGACGGTACGCGCCTTCGTCGGTGCCCGTCCCGACGACTCGGTGATCTTCACCAGGAACACCACGGACGCGACCAACCTGCTGGCCCGCAGCCTGCCCGAGGGCACCACCGCCGTGGTCTTCGAAACCGAGCACCACGCCTCGCTGCTGCCCTGGGAGCGCGCCCTGCGGCTGCCGGCCCCCGCCTTCCCCGGCGAGGCGGTCCGCGCCGCAGACGAGGCCCTGGCCTCGGTCGAAGGCCCCAAGCTGCTGGTCGTGACCGCCGCCTCCAACGTCACCGGGGAGCTCTGGCCGATCGCCGCGCTGGCCCACATCGCCCACCGCCACGGCGCCCGCGTCCTCGTCGACGCCGCGCAGCTCGTCCCGCACCGCCGCCTCAACCTGACCGCGCTCGACCTGGACTACGTGGTCTTCTCCGGCCACAAGCTCTACGCCCCGTTCGGCACCGGCGCGCTGATCGGCCGTTCCGACTGGCTGGCCGACGCCGAGCCGTACCTGCGGGGCGGCGGGGCGGTGAAGGCGGTGAACGACGACGAGACCGAGTGGCACGACGACCCCGAGGCCCGCCACGAGGCCGGAACCCCGAACGTTCTGGGCGCCATCGCGCTGGCCGCGGCCTGCGACGCCCTGACCGCCACCGGCTGGACCCCGCTGGTCCGCGAGGAGGAGCGCCTCCTCGACCGGCTGCGCGCGGGCCTCGCCTCCGTCCCCGGCGTGCAGGAGCTGTCCCTGTGGGGGCCCGACCATCCGCGCGTCGGCATCGTCTCCTTCGTGGTGGACGGCCGCACCGCCCGCGAGGTCGCCGAGGCCCTGGCCGGCGACTACGGCATCGGCGTCCGGGACGGCAAGTTCTGCGCCCACCCCTTCGTACGGCACCTGCTGGACGCCAAGGACGGCGGCTGCGACGACCCCACCGCCTCCGCGGTGCGCGCCTCCATCGGCATCGGCACCACCTCCGAGCACGTCGACCGGCTGATCACCGCACTGCGGGATCTTGCCTCGCGCGGCTGACGTGACAGCATAGGCATATGAACGAGCCTCGCCGTGAGCTGAGCGTGGGGATGGGAGCGGGTGCCGCCGCCGTGCGGGAAGCGCGCGGCAAGGAGCTCGCGACCGAGGACATGATCCTCAACATCGGGCCGCAGCATCCGTCCACGCATGGCGTGCTGCGGCTGCGGCTTACCCTGGACGGGGAGCGGATCAGCTCGGCCGAGCCGATCGTGGGCTACATGCACCGAGGCGCGGAGAAGCTGTTCGAGGTGCGTGACTACCGGCAGATCATCATGCTGGCCAACCGGCACGACTGGCTGTCCGCGTTCGCCAACGAGCTGGGCGTCGTCCTCGCGGTGGAGCGGATGCTCGGCATGGAGGTGCCGGTCAGGGCGGTCTGGACACGCACGCTGATGGCCGAGCTCAACCGGGTGCTCAGCCACCTGATGTTCCTCGGCTCCTACCCGCTGGAACTCGGCGCGATCACCCCGGTGTTCTACGCGTTCCGGGAGCGCGAGACCCTCCAGGCCGTGATGGAGGAGATCGCCGGCGGGCGGATGCACTACATGTTCAACCGGGTCGGCGGCCTGAAGGAGGAGCTGCCCGAGGGGTGGCTGGGCCGGGTCGCGACGGCCGTGGCCGACGTGCGGCGACGGCTGCCGGACATCGAGAACCTGATCGCCGGAAACGAGATCTTCCTCGCCCGTACCCGCGGGGTGGGCGTGCTGGACCGCGAGACGGTCATGCAGTACGGCGTGAGCGGCCCGATCGCCCGCGCCTCCGGCGTCGACCTCGACCTGCGCAGGGACGAGCCCTACCTCGCCTACGGCGAGCTGCCGGTGAAGGTGGTCACCCGCTCCGCCGGAGACTGCCACGCCAGGTTCGAGGTGCTGCTGGAGCAGGTGAAGGTCTCCCTGGACCTGGCGGACGCCTGCGTGCGGCGGCTCCGCGAACTGCCCCAGGGGCCGATCAACCAGCGCCTGCCCAAGGTGCTGAAGGTCCCCGAGGGCCACACCTACGCCTGGACGGAGAACCCGCTCGGCCTCAACGGCTACTATCTGGTCTCGCGCGGGGAGAAGACACCGTGGCGGATGAAGCTCCGGTCCGCCTCCTTCAACAACGTCCAGGTGCTGCGCGAGATGCTCCCCGGCAACCTGGTCTCCGACATGGTCGCCATCCTGGGCTCGATGTTCTTCGTCGTCGGCGACATCGACAAGTGAGGCACGGTCAGCAGCACATGATCGAACCCGGCGGGGACCAGGAGAAGGCGACTCCCCCGATGACACCCGCGTCCCCCGCCGATCACGGCGGCCCTCCGACCGGCGACAGGCCACCGCGGGACCGGTACGTCGACTGGTTGCGCGCGTTCAGCCTGCTCGTCGTGGTGCTCTGGCACTGGGCCTTCACGATCCTCCAGTGGGGGCCGAACGGCCCCTCGCCGACGAGCCCGCTGGGCTTCACCTCGGGGCTGTGGATCTTTACCTGGCTGCTGCAGGTGTTGCCGCTCTTCTTCTACGTGGGCGGGTACGTCCACCTACTGTCCTGGAACCGCGCCCGCGAGCGCGGGATGGGCATCGGCACCTTCGTGTGGCGGCGCATCCGCGGCCTCGCGATCCCGACGCTGGCGCTGGCCGGAACCTGGATCGTGCTGGGCGCGGTCGTGACGTGGGCGTTCGGGATCAAGTGGATGGACCGGGTGGTCCTGCTCGTCATCAGCCCGCTCTGGTTCATCGGCGTCTACCTCATGCTGATCGCCCTGCTCCCGGTCGCGCTCTGGCTGCACCGGCGCTTCGACGTGCTGATCCTGATCTGGCTGGCCGGGGCCGCGCTCGTCGTCGACGTGCTGCGACTGCGCTACGGGTACGAGGCCGTGGGCTGGCTCAACATGATCATTGTCTGGGGGCTGGCCCACCAGGCCGGGTTCTTCTACGCGAGGATGGTGGCGCTTCCCCGCCGCTTCGACGTCGCCATCCTGTGGACCGGGCTGTTCGCGCTCTTCGGCCTGGTCTACTCGGACATCTACCCGGGCTCGATGGTCGGCGTGCCCGGCGACAAGCTGTCCAACATGGCACCGCCCACCTTCGTCATCGTGGCGTTGCTGATCTTCCAGATCGGCCTGGTGGAGGTGCTGAGGCCGGCCATGGAGCGCCTGCTCGACCGCCCCAGGTGGCAGCGCGTGAACGAGACGGTCAACCGGTTCGCGCTCCCGCTCTTCCTCTTCCACACGACCGGCATGGCCATCTGGGTGGCGCTGACCTGGTGGCTGGCGGGCAGCGGGCCGGGCAGCCGGGCCCGGCCCGACCTGCTCTGGTGGCTGGAACGCCCCCTGGCCGTCGCCGGAGCACTGGTGTGCACCCTCCCGGTCATCATGCTCTTCGGCCGGAAGTGGGCCAGGGGGCGCTGACGCGTCCGCTCAGTGGTCGTCGTCCGCGGAGTCCTTGGGCACCTTGCAGCAGTACTCCAGGTACAGGGCCGCGCAGACCAGCAGCACGCACACCAGCATCGACCCGCCGGTAATGAAGAAGTCCTGACGGGGCACCCTCTGGTCGAGCAGTTCGGCGGTGTAGAGGGTGAATCCGGCGAAGAGTCCGGCGAAGACCGCCCCGGCGTACGCGGAGGCCTTGGCCAGGGCCGCCAGCCGGGCCACCGCCAGGGGATCGACGGGCTTGGTGTCGGGCCTGCGCTCGATCCTGGCCTTCGTCATCCACCCGCTGTAGGCCTCGCCGATCGCCAGCACGAGCACCGTCGGGATCGCCGTCCACGGCACGGTCGGCAGGGACACGTAGAGCGGCTTGAGCAGCGCCCAGGTGAGGATGGTGACCACGATGAAGAGCCCGACGAGGACGCCGGGACGGCTGGGCCTCACCCGGGCCCCTGGAGGGCCAGCTCGGGGCGGGGGCGCACGTAGTCCTGGTCGAGACCGGCCAGCAGATCGGCCACCCGGCGCCCGGACAGGACGGCGTCCGGATCGGCCCGCACCCACGGGACCAGCACGAACGCCCGCTCGTGCGCCCTGGGATGCGGCAGGGTCAGGTCTGGGTCGTCCATGACGACGTCTCCCACGGTGATCAGATCGACGTCCAGGGTGCGCGCTCCCCAGCGCTCCACCCGGACCCGGCCGAAGGCGTTCTCCACACCTTGAGCACGATCGAGGAGGTCCAGGGGTTCCAGCGCGCTCTCGGCGATCACCACCGCGTTGAGGTAGGCGCCCTGCTCCGGGCCGCCGACCGGGTCGGTCTCGTAGACCGGCGACACCGCGACGAGCGTGAGCCCCGGCTCGGCGAGGAGGGCGTCCAGCCCACCCCGCAGGGTGCCGAAACGGTCGCCCAGGTTGCTGCCGAGCGCCAGGACCACCCTCATGCCCGGCTCCGGGTGATCGTCACGATCACGTCGTCGAACGGCAGCGGGATCGGCGCGGCGGGCTTGTGCACGCTCACCTCCGCCGACCGGACGAGCTCGCGGGCCAGGCAGACATCGGCCAGGCGCTGAGCCAGGGTCTCGATCAGGTCGACCGGCTCGCCCGCCACGACCCTCGCCAGATCCTCGGCGAGCTCGCCGTAGTGAACCGTCCTGCCGAGATCGTCGCCGGCCGCCGCGGGCGCCGTGTCGAGGAAGAGCGTGACGTCGACGACGAACTCCTGGCCGAGCTCCCGCTCCGCCGCCAGCACACCGTGCCGCCCGCGCACCCGCAGCCCCTTCAGGCTGATCCGGTCCGCCACCCGGCCCGACGACAGGCCGTACGCCGCACCTGCCGGATCCCCCGGTGGGTCCTGGAGTGAATCGCCGATCAGGTCGGCGACGCCGTCGTTGATCCGCAGGGGCTCCTGGTCGTGGGATCCGTCACCGGCCCGTACCCCGGCCGCCCGGGAGGTGTTCCCGCCGGGCCGTTCGCCGGTGCGCTCGCTCACGCCACCTCCTCTTCCTCTTCGTCGTCGTCACCCTGCAGCACGGGCGAGCCGTGGTGCAGCCAGAGCCGCCACCCCGCGGACGTACGCACGAAGGTGTTGCTCGCCACCACCTTGCCCGCGGCGAAGCTGGAATCACCCTCGTCTCCCGCGGTGAGGATGTTCTCCTCACAGGTGAGGATGGCGACGTCGCCCAGGACCATGACCCGGACGTCGGTCAGCACGAACTGGATGTAGGGCGTGTTGGCCATGATGAGCGCCCATGAGCGCAGCACCTCCTGCCGGCCGTTCACGATCGGCCACCCGGGGTGCACGCAACTCACCTGCTCGCCATCGATGTCCTCGGCCCAGATCTCGGTCATCTTGTCGAGGTCGGCGTCCTCGATGGCAGTGTAGAAGGCCTGGTTGACCGTCTCGACGGCGGTGGTGTCGACGCTCATGGTCTCGCTCTCTGAACTGCGGCAGCCACACGGACGGCGTCCGCGTTCGGGCGGACATCGTGCACGCGCACGCACCAGGCCCCCGCCTGGGCGACGAGGGCGGTCACGGCGAGCGTGGCGTCGTCACTGCGGCTGAAAGGACGTGGCGTGCCGTCCGGGGCGGCCAGCAGGCGACCCAGGAACCGTTTCCGCGAGGCCCCGACGAGCAGCGGATAGCCCAGCTCGGCGAGCCGGTCGAGGCCCGCGATCAGAGCCCAGTTGTGGTCGGGGTTCTTGGAGAAACCCAACCCCGGGTCGAGCACGATCTGTTCCTCCGCCACCCCCTCGGCCAGCACGGACTCGACCCGCTTGGTGAGCTCCTGGCAGACCTCGGTCACCACGTCGCCGTACACGGCCCTGTCCTGCATGGCGTGGCTGTGCCCCCGCCAGTGCATCACCACGTACGGCACGCCGGAGGCGGCCACGACCCTGGGCATCGCCGGGTCGGCCAGTCCTCCGCTGACGTCGTTGACCAGCTTCGCCCCGGCCTCCACCGCCACCTGGGCCACCTCGGCCCGCATGGTGTCGACGCTGACGGCGACCCCCGCGCGGCTCAGCTCCCTGATGACCGGCTCGACCCTGGCCATCTCCTCCTCCAGCGGCACCCTCGCGGCGCCCGGCCTGGTGGACTCGCCCCCCACATCGACGATGTCGGCCCCCTGCTCGACCAACTCCAGGCCGTGACGCACGGCCTCCGCGGGGTCGAACCATCGGCCGCCGTCGGAGAAGGAGTCGGGAGTCACGTTGACCACGCCCATCACGAGACACCGGCCCATGTCCGGCAGCCCGGGCACACTCCACGTAGTCATGCGGACAAGCCTAGGCGTTGCGTACCGTCCGTCCGTCTCGCGGGTCCGGCTTGTGCCACCACGAATTCGTACACCCGTCACGGAGCGGACGGCCTTCGGTCGGGGTGTCCGGCCTGCATGCGTCCTCCTCCGGAGGGACCCTGGGGCGTGTCCGCCGCGATCCGAAGATCACAGAGCACCCGGTCCTGCCGGGTATGGCGATATTAGCCGGATCAAGGTTGGCTTGGGGGATTTCTCTGGGCGGCAACGCGGAACCCCGTCCGTGCCGCCGAAGGGCGGTCCGGACGGGGTTCCGTGGATGCTCTGCGAGATCAGCGGATGATCAGGGCCATCGCCTCGGCGCGGGTCCTGTCGCTGTCGCGGAAGCTTCCGCGCACCGCCGAGGTGATCGTCTTGGCACCGGGCTTGCGGACGCCCCGCATGGTCATGCAGAGGTGCTCACACTCGATCACGACGATGACCCCGCGCGGCTCCAGCACATCCATGAGCGCGTCGGCGATCTGGGAGGTCATCCGCTCCTGCACCTGGGGACGCCTGGCATAGACGTCGACCAGGCGGGCGAGCTTGGACAGGCCGGTGACCTGCCCCTTCTCGTTGGGGATGTAGCCGACGTGGGCCACGCCGTGGAACGGCACGAGGTGGTGCTCGCAGGTCGAGTAGACCTCGATGTCGCGAACCAGCACCATCTCGTCGTGGTCGACGTCGAAGACCGTGGTCAGGACGTCCTCGGGGGTCTGCCCCAGCCCGGCGAACTGCTCCGCGTAGGCACGGGCGACCCGGGCCGGGGTGTCCCGGAGACCGTCGCGGTCGGGATCCTCACCGATGGCGATGAGGATCTCGCGGACCGCACTCTCCAGCCGGACCGTGTCGACCGGAAGTGGCTTGACACTCACACTCAGTTCCCGTCCCTCTGCACGGAGTCGGGCTGGCCCGATCCGTTGGGAAGGACACCGTTACCCTCGGTCACCTGCTCACCAGGGGGAAGCGAGCCGTTGCCCGACTGCTCCTTGCGGGACAGGATCGGCGGGCGGTTGGAGGGCAGCCGCTTGCCATAACCCGAGTAGGAGGGCCTCTTCTCCTTGACGACGACCGGGGCGAAGATCTGCAGAACCTGCTCGCGGGAGAGGGTCTCCTTCTCCATCAGCTCCAGCACCAGGTTGTCGAGCACGTCGCGGTATTCGACGAGGATCTCCCAGGCCTGGTCGTGGCCCGACTCGATGAGGCGGCGGACCTCCTCGTCGATCGTGGAGGCGATCTTCTCGGAGTAGTCGCGCTCATGACCCATCTCACGTCCGAGGAAGACCTCGGCGTTGCCGCTGCCGAACTTGCGGGCGCCGAGCTGCTCGCTCATGCCGTACTCGGTGACCATGCGGCGGGCGATGGAGGTGGCCTTCTCGATGTCGTTGGAGGCACCGGTGGTGGGCTCGTGGAAGACGAGCTCCTCAGCCGTGCGGCCACCGAGCAGCATCGCGAGCTGGTCCATCATCTCCGAGCGGGTCGCGAGGAACTTGTCCTCCATCGGCAGCGTCATCGTGTAGCCGAGGGCGCGTCCGCGGGACAGGATCGTGATCTTGTGGACCGGGTCGGAGTTGGGCAGCGCGTGCGCGACCAGGGCGTGACCGCCCTCGTGGTACGCGATGATCTTCTTTTCCTGGTCCGACATGACCCGGGACTTGCGCTCGGGACCGGCCATCACGCGGTCGATGGACTCCTCAAGGAGCTCCATCGTGATCAGCTTCTGGTCGGCCCGCGCGGTGAGCAGCGCGGCCTCGTTGATCACGTTGGCCAGGTCGGCACCGGTGAAACCGGGCGTCCTGCGGGCGATGATGTCGAGGTCGACGCCCTCGGCGAACGGCTTGCCGCGACCGTGCACCTTGAGGATGCCCTTGCGGCCCTCCAGGTCGGGGCGGTCGACGGTGACCTGGCGGTCGAAACGGCCGGGGCGCAGCAGCGCCGGGTCGAGGATGTCGGGCCGGTTGGTCGCGGCGATCAGGATCACGCCGCCCTTGACGTCGAAGCCGTCCATCTCGACGAGGAGCTGGTTCAGCGTCTGCTCGCGCTCGTCGTGACCACCACCGAGACCGGCGCCGCGGTGGCGGCCCACCGCGTCGATCTCGTCGATGAAGATGATCGCCGGGGCGTTCGCCTTGGCCTGCTCGAACAGGTCACGGACTCGCGAGGCGCCGACGCCGACGAACATCTCCACGAAGTCGGAACCGGAGATGGAGTAGAACGGCACCCCGGCCTCACCGGCGACGGCCCTGGCGAGCAGGGTCTTACCGGTTCCCGGCGGGCCGTAGAGCAGCACACCCTTGGGGATCTTGGCGCCGATCGCCTGGAACTTGGCCGGGGCCTGCAGGAACTCCTTGATCTCCTGGAGTTCCTCGATGGCCTCGTCGGCACCCGCGACGTCGGCGAAGGTGGTCTTCGGAGTGTCCTTGGTGATGAGTTTGGCCTTCGACTTGCCGAAGTTCATCACCCGGGAGCCGCCGCCCTGCATCTGGTTCATGATGAACAGGAAGATCAGCACAATGAAGACGATCGGCAGGAAGCTCACCAGGAGGCTGAGGAGGAAGTTCTCCTTGGGCACGTCGACGTTGTAGCCCTTGTCCAGCTTCTTCGCCACGACTGCGGCCTGGAGCTGGTCGGCGAGCTGAACGCCCTGGCCGGTCACCCACGAGGAGTAGTAGCGCTTGCCGTCGGTCAGCGTGACCTCGATGCGCTGTTCCTTGTCGATGATCTTCGCGTTGGAGACCTTGCCCTCATCGATCCAGCTGATGACCTGAGAGGTGTCTCTCTTCTCGAAGTTGCCGTCGCCGCCCCACATGGTGGTGACGAGAAGCAGCAGAACGACGATGCCCAGGATCCACAGCAGTGGCCCACGTGTAAATCGCTTGAGATCCATCCGATGCGGAACCCCGGCGGGCCCGTCCCTTCCTGACCAGAGCCTGGCAACCCCGGGCGGACCCGGGGTTCGCGGTATCCCTAACCGCTCCAACTGACTGTCCGAAAGCGGCGGAGGCCACCTCTTCGGTCGTCCGAAGGTACACCGGCGTGGCGTGCGGGGTCACCGCGCGGACAGCACCGGCTTTCCCTACCAACGTACGTCAGGTAGGTCCGTGTTCCCCGCCGCTATGGGCAATGTCGCGTTTGTGAATGACACACTTCGCGCAGGGCGTACTTTTCACTCCGCTCCATACACGTGCGGCGCGAGAGTTCCGATGAAGGGGAGGTTGCGGTAGCGCTCGGCGTAGTCGAGGCCATAACCGATGACGAACTCGTTGGGAATGTCAAAACCGACGTACTTGACGTCGATCGGCACCTTGACCGCGTCCGGCTTGCGCAGCGCTGCGCAGATCTCCACCGAGGCGGGGTTGCGCGACTTCAGGTTGTGCACCAGCCACGACAGGGTCAGGCCCGAGTCGATGATGTCCTCGACGACCAGCACGTGACGGCCGGCGATGTCGGTGTCGAGATCCTTGAGCACCCGCACGACGCCCGACGACCTGGTGCCCGCTCCGTAGGACGACACCGCCATCCAGTCCATCTGCACCGGCACGTGCAGGGCCCTCGCCAGGTCCGCCATCACCATGACCGCGCCCTTGAGCACGCCCACGATCAGCAGATCCCTGCCCGCGTAGTCCTCGTCTATCCGGCTCGCGAGCTCCTTGATCTTGGCCTGGAGCTCTTCCTCGGGGATGAGGACCTTCGAGAGGTCCTTGCCCATGTCGGCTGCGTCCACCTGGGATTTTCCTTACGAAACGGGGCTGATTGACTGTCTGGCGAGTATCAGGGTGTCATACCGGCGGATCGCCGCCACCCCCCCGGGCACCTCTATCCGCCGCTGTCCCCGCCACTGTGTGACCAGACGGTCCACCTGCAGGACGTGCGAGGCCGCGAGAGTGCCGGGCGGTGCCCCCGCGTCGATCGCCGCTCTCCGCAGCACCCTGCGGCGCACGGCCGCGGGAAGGCGTTCCAGGTCCCGTACGGCCATCGTCACCACTCCAATATCGCTAAGAGCGCAATCTCGTACCACGACGCGGGCGTAGACCTCGGCGGCCCAGGCGTCGAGCGCGTCGGCGTCGTCACGGCAGAGGTCGGCGGTCCTGGCGAGCGCCTCGGCGACGCCGGGGCCGAGCTCGTCCTCCAGGGCGGGGAGCAGCCGCTCGCGGACCCGGACCCGGGCGTAGCGGGCGTCGAGATTGTGCGGGTCGTCCCACGGGGACAGGCCGAGCGCCGCGCAGGCCGCCACCGTCGTCGCGCGGCCGAGCCCCAGCAGCGGCCGCCGGTAGACACCGGTCCGCGCGGGCATCCCGGCCAGCGACCGGGTGCCGCTCCCCCTGGCCAGCCTGAGCAGCACGGTCTCCGCCTGGTCGTCCCTGGTGTGCCCGAGCAGGACGGCCGCCGCCCCGAGCCGCTCGGCGGCCTGTGACAGAGCCGCGTACCTGGCCGCTCTGGCCGCCGCCTCAGGGCCTCCCGAGGTGCCGACGGAGACCGCGAGCGCCTCGGCGAGGTCGAGCCCCAGACCGGGCGCGAGCCGTACCACGTCGGCCGCGCGCTCCCCGGAGCCCGCCTGCAGGCCGTGGTCGACGGTCAGCAGACCGGCGCGGAGCCCGGCCCTGGGCGCGGTGAAACCCAGCGCGGCGGCCAGGGCCAGGGAGTCGGCGCCACCGCTGCACGCGGCCAGCACCAGCTCGCCCGGTCCCAGGTCGCCCAGCGCGTGCCGTACGGCACGGCGGACGTCGGCGACGGCGGGATGCGGACCCATGCTCGCCATTCTCCGGCCTCGGACGGGGGTGCGGCACCGCGCGAGGCGGCGCCGTCCCCCACCTGTCCCCCTGGGCTCTCCCGGGTCCTCCCGGGTCCTCCCGGGGGGACGGGCGCCTCAGCCGGGAGTGCCGCTGGCCTCGGAGATGGCCGGGGCGTCGATCACCCTGGCGATCCACCGCTCCGGCTTGGAGATCTCCCCCTGGGTGGGAAGGGTCTCGGGCGAGGTCCAGACCTTGTTGAAGCCGTCGATGCCCACCTGGCCCACGACGGTGCGGACGAAGGCCGATCCCTCGGCGTACTGCTTCATCTTGAGGTCGAGGCCGAGCAGCTTGCGGATCGTGCGGTCGAAGCGGGAACCACCCTCGCGGCGGTGGTGGAACTTGGCCCGGATGTCGGCGACCGAGGGAACCACCGAAGGGCCGACCGCGTCCATGACGTAGTCGCCGTGCCCCTCGACCAGGGTCATCACCGCGGTGAGCCGGTCGAGGATCACTTTCTGCTCGGGCGTCTGGATCGCGTCGATCAGATTGCCCTCGCCGCCCCTGATGACGTCCGTGAACGTGCCGGCGGCCGAGCGGAGCCGCTCCAGCAGGGCGGGCAGGTCGATGTCGGAGGCCAGCAGGAAGTCCGTCGTCTGCGTCCTGACGTACTCGCGCAGCCAGTGGACCCCGGTGAACTGCACCCGGTGGGTCTCCTCGTGCAGGCAGACCCAGAGGCGGAAGTCACTCGGGTTGACGTTGAGCTCGTGCTCGGCGTGGACGATGTTGGGTGCCACCAGGGTGAGGCGCCCCGTGGCCGCCTGGCCGGTCGGGTCCGGCGGCAGGAACAGCTCGTACTGCCCGAGGACACGGGAGGCGAGGAAGGCCAGCACCGCGCCCACCTCGACCCCGGTGACGCGTGAGCCCACCGCGCCCACGATCGCCGGCGTCTGGCCACCGCGAGCGGCCATCCGCTCGGTGAGCGGCTCCAGCACCACCCGGAACCCGTCGACGTTGGCCTTGATCCAGCCGGGCCTGTCGACGACGGTCGCGGGCTGCGGCGCGGTCTCGGTGTCGATTCGGGTGAACTCGCGGACGTGCCCTTCGGCCTCGCGCGAGAGCCGCCGCAAATCAGCGACGGCCTGCCGGGCCTCCTCTCGGCTCACTTGCGGCCCGGGGCGCACCAGGCGCGTTCCGGTCGCTACGGCAAGATCCCAGTCGATCACCTGCATACCGTCCACCGTACGTGCTCCCTTCCCGGGCCGCGCACCCGGAACCCTTGATCAACTGACGGCCACCGCCGCCGCGAGCCTGTCGAGGGCCGCCTCCGCCTTGCCCCAGCCGGGTGGGACGTCGTCCGCCATGAAGGCGAAGGTCACCAGGCGTCCGGCACGCGTGGTGGTCATACCCGCCAGCGTGTTGACCCCGTCCAGGGTGCCCGTCTTGGCGCGGACGAGCCCGTAGGCGGAGCGCGTCTTGTCGAACCTGTGCCCGAGGGTGCCGCTGAAGCCGGCGACCGGCATGCCGCTGGCGATCGGGTTCAGGCCGGGGTTGGCCGGGGAGGCCGCCACCGCGACCAGGCGGGCCAGGGCCTCGGGGGTGATGCGGTTCCTGGGGGACAGCCCGCTGCCGTCGAAGACCCGCACGCCCTTGTCTGCGCCGAGCCTGGCCAGCACCTTGCCGACCGCCCGGGCGCCGCCGTCGAAGGAGGCGGGCTCGCCCTCCTTGATCGCCACGTGCCTGGCCAGCGCCTCGGAGAGGTCGTTGTCGCTGAGCGTGAGTGCCCGCTCGGCCAGGGCGTAGACCGGCGCGGATTCGACCCTGGCGATCTCCTTGGCACCGGCCGGCGCCGTGGACCGCCTGGCGGACTTGGCAACCGTGATGCCGTACTTCGACAGCAGCGACACGAACGCGCTGTGCGCCGCGCGGGAGGGGTCGGAGGTTCTCTGGCCGCCGCTGGAGATCCTGCCCTCGTCGACCATGAGCGCGGTGACGGGGGCCACGCTGCCCTCGGGCACGTAGCCGGGCTTCCACGACGCGGCGGTGCGCGGCCCCACGTAGAGGGAGTCGTCGTAGGCCACCGTCACCTTGGACGTCCCCGCCGCCGTCAGCGCCCTGGCGGTGCGCGAGGCGAGGGTGGCGAGCGAGGCGGGCCTGGGATAGACCTGGCCGGCCGCCGTTCTCGGGCTCGCCAGGGTGGGGTCGCCACCGCCGACGAGGATGATCGAGCCCGGCGAGGAGCCCCGCACCACCCGGGTGCTCAGCCTGGTGTCGGGCCCCAGCGAGGCCAGCGAGGCGACAGCGGTGACGACCTTGGTGGTGGAGGCGGGAGTGATGCCCTTGCTCTCGTGGCTGCCGAACAGCATGGCGCCCGTCTCCGCGTCGATGACCGCGGCCCCGACGCTTCCTCCCAGAGCGGGGTCCCCCAACGCCTCGGTCAACCGCCCTGCCAAAGTACCCTTGGCGGGGAGAGGTCCGTTCCCCCCCGCGGCCAGCACCGGACCCGAGGTGATGACCGGGACGGGGGGCGGCGCCGCCGACGCGACACGCTCGGACTCACCTTTGACCAGCACACCGCTGGTGATCAGGTGTGCCCCGGCCGCGACGACGAAAATCTGCAGCAGGACGAGAGTGACCAAAGCCACCCACCGCTCACGCCGCATTACCATTACGTCGCCGACCTCTCATCATCAGTAGCCAAAAGGCATAAAACGCCTACGAGACATTAACGCCCAACCGGGGGTGCCCGGGGGTCTGAGTGGAGGAAACGCGGTGGAGTTCGACGTTCTCGTTGAGATTCCCAAGGGGCAACGGAACAAGTACGAGGTGGACCACGAGTCAGGCCGCATCAGGCTCGACCGCATGCTCTTCACCTCCACGCAGTACCCCGCCGACTACGGCTTCATCGAAGACACGCTGGGCGAGGACGGTGATCCCCTCGACGCCCTGGTGCTGCTCCAGGAGCCGACCTTCCCCGGCTGCCTGATCAAGTGCCGCGCGGTCGGCATGTTCCGCATGACCGACGAGAAGGGCGGCGACGACAAGGTCCTCTGCGTCCCCGCCACCGACCCCCGGATGGAGCACATCCGCGACATCCACCACGTGCCGGAGTTCGACCGCCTGGAGATCCAGCACTTCTTCGAGGTCTACAAGGACCTGGAGCCCGGCAAGTCGGTCGAGGGCGCCAACTGGGTCGGCAGGGTGGAGGCCGAGGAGGAGATCGTCCGTTCCATCAAGCGCGCCCAGGACGAGTCCTCCGGCAAGCACTGAGCCGCCACGGGTGACGGCTCAGTGCCGCTGAACCACTGCTGAGCCGTCACACCGGACAGGTCTCACGCGGGGCGGGTCGCGCCGATGAGGTCGCTGCGCCACATCGGCGCGACCCGGACCACGTCCCCCGTCTGCGGGGCGTGCACCATCAGCCCCCGGCCGACGTAGATCCCCACATGGTGGATGTCTCCGGGATTCCCCGTGACCTGCCCGTAGAAGAGCAGGTCGCCCCGGCGGAGCTCGCTGAGCCGCACGTGCGGGCCCGAGGTCCACTGGGTGCCGGTCCAGTGGTCCATGTCGATCCCGACCCGCTCCCAGGCCCGCATGGTCAGCCCCGAGCAGTCGTAGGCGGCCGGCCCGTCGGCCGCCCACACGTACGGCTTGTCGAGCTGGGTGAGCGCCCAGTCGGCGGCGATGTCGCCCCTGGCCGACTCGGCGGTCACGTTGAGCGCCCAGCGCGACACGGGCTCCCCCGAGGCCACTCCCATCCGAGCCTCCTCGCGGCGCATCGCGGCCGCCTGGTATCGGGCACGCTCGGCGTTCTCCCTGGCGATCCTGGCCTGCTCCAGGGCCACCTCGCGTTCCCTGGCGAGCTTCTCGGCCGTACTCCGCGCCTCGTCGGCCAGCTTCTCCAGCCGCGCCTGCTCCTCCTCGATCCGCCGGGTCTCGTCGACCTGTCTGGCGACGGCCTCCTCCGCGGCCTGCTTCGCCTCCTCGGCCTCCGCCTGCGCCTCCCGCTGCTCGGCGTACGCGTCCTCCGCCTGGGCCTGGAGGATGGCGAAGACCTCCTGGGACTCCCGCAGCTGCTTGAGCGTCTCGGCCTGCCCCCCACCCATATGGGCCAGAATGCTGGCCCTGCGCAGGTAGCCGTCGTCCGTGGGTCCGCCGTTGCCGGTCATCATGGCCATCATGGGCTGGGCGATGTCCAGCCCGCCGTAGCTCTGGGTGGTGATCGCGGCCACCGCCTCGCGGGCCTTGGCGACCTGGGAGCCGGCGGTCTTCGCCCGCTCGGCCGCCTGGGCGGAGAGCTCCTTGGCGCGAGCCGTCTTGACGAGCTCCCCGTTGTACGACTCGACGAGCCTCTCCGCGTCGGTGACGAGCTCCTCCAGCCTGGCCCGTGCCTCGGCGACCAGGACCGTGGTCTCGCCGAGCCTCTCACCACGCTCGCGGGCCATGGCCCGTGCCTCGGCGACCTCGTCGGCCGACGGGCCCGTCACGCCGCCGGGCGCGGCGTCGTCGGCCGGTCCCGACCGGCCGGGCACGGCGCCGGCGGGGAGCCCCTGCCCGGCGATCAGGCAGCAGGCCAGGCCCGCCACCGCGGCGGCATGGCGGCGCCGTCTGACTGAATGCATGCGTCTCCCCCCGGAGTCCCCCTGAAACACCGCTTGCCGCGGTCTCACCGCAGAACGCGGCGCGTCGCCGCGTGCCAGGCGGCCTACCTCAACATTCCCATTCGTCACTCTACGCACACATGGCACTCACGCCACGTAGTCACCGCCCGCCACAATACCGCCGCTCGTGAGGGGCTCGGCCCGTACCGCCGAAGGGATGCCGAAAGCGTCTCGACGCTCAGACGGCCGGTGTCCTGCCGCCCGGAGGCCGCTCGGCGAGGGGCGTGACCGGCCCTTCCGGTGAGGTGGAAGGGCCGGAGAACGCGGGAGAGCCGGGCGGCGGGGGTGGAGCGGGATTCGATCCGGTGAATGTCGGCCGGGAGGCGTCCGGGGACCGCCGCTGAGCGGCCCGCGGCTGGCCGAGGTCTCCCCGCGGCCCGGAACGCGGAGGTCTCAGGTCTCCCCGCGACGGCCCGGGGCCGGCGGACGGAGCCTGCGGATCGGCGAGCGGCGGCATGGGATCGGCATACGGCGGCCGAGGATTCGCCCGCGGCGGCCGGGGGTCCGCCTGCGGGGGTCTCGGGGTCTCTTGAGGGGGCCGGGGGATCACCCGGGGTGGCCTGTGCTCTCCTCGCGGGGGCCTCGGGCCGCCCCGCCAAGGCGCCGGGCTCGCCTGCGGGCCGCCCGGCTCCGTCGATCGCCGTGTGTCGCGGCAGGGGCGGAAGGACCGGTGTCCGTGGTGGTCACGGTGCGGGAGGCGGCTGTCCGGTGCACCGGCCCCGGGAGCCCCCGGCAGCACCGGCCCGCCACCCGACGGCCCGCCGGTCGAAGGTCCGCCGGTCGAAGGTCCGCCGGTCGAAGGTCCGCCGGTCGAAGGTCCGCCGGTCGAAGGCCCGTTGCCCGGTGGTGGGGGCGGGGTCTCCGCCGGGTGGCCGGTCGGGCCCGGCACCGGCACCGGCACCGACACCCGACGGTCGACCTCGGGGCCGGGCCCGGTGACGCCGACCGACTCCGTCACTCCGGGCGAGCCGGTCCGCCCGACGGCCGTTTCCGCGCGGACGGGCGCCGGCGCCTGCGGCGCGTCCACCCGTCGGTGCTCCCTCGGCCTCCGGTGCTCATCCGGCCGCTGGGCGGCCGGAGGCTCCGCCGACGCCGAGAACGCCTCCGAGGCGACACCGGGGCTCGCGTCTTCGGACAGGAGGGTGGTCTGGGTGAGGAGCAGAGCGAGCGCCACCGACGCGGCGACCGCGGCCGCCGTACCGGCCATCACGCAGGGCCGGCGACGACCTCCGCGCGCCGTACCGGCGGGAAACCCGGCACCGTCGAGGGGGCCGACCCGGTGGGCGACGTCGTGCCGGTAGGGGATCCGCGCGGGGTCGGAGAAGCAGTCCATCACCCGCGCGCGCAGCGTCGGCGGCGGCGCGACCACCGGGAGCAGGTCGAAGACCTTGGCCGCGGAGACCTGCCTGACCCGGTGCGGGGCGCAGGTGTCGCACCGGTTCACGTGGCGGATCACCCGCTCGCGCGTCCGCGTGGTGAGCTCGCCGGTGAAACCGGTCAGCATGCGGGCTCGGCTCGCGCAGTCGTGGGGCCCCTTGCGGACGAGGACCTCCGCGGTGACGACGTCGCGCAGCTGCTCCCTCGCCGATTCGTACCGCGCGGCCGCGACCTTGGTGGTGACGCCCAGGACCGCGGCGAGGTCGACGGGCCCGAATCCGTGCCGGCAGCTCAGGTCGAGGACCTCCCGGTCCTCGGGCGACAGGCTCCGGGTGGCGTTCCACGCCATCACCCGCAGGTCCGCCTCGCCGGCGTCCGCCGGAACGGGGACCTGCGGGTCAGGCTCCCCGGCAGGATCGCGCCGTACGCACTCCCCCCGAGCGAGTGCGTACAGCCACGCCTCCAGCCGACGGGAGTCGGCGAGCGCGTGAATATGGGCCTCGGCCGCGACGAAGGTGTCGAGGAACGCCGGTTCCGCACCCGCCGAGGTGCCGAGCATTGAATGGCAGTACCGGTAGACGCTTTCCGCATACGAGTCGTAGAGGCCGGAAAGGGCCGCAGGTTCCCTCGCGCGCAGCGCTTCGACCAGGACACCGTCAGTCATGCAACCGAAGGTAAACGGTTGGCAACTATAAGTTCCAGCCATTTCTCCACGTTGACTCCAACTGTCTTAATAGAGTCAACGAATCCAGTAAACCACTCCTCGCGACCCGTAGTCATAAATGTTGAAGAATGGCCATTTAGCTGAATTAATCGCGCTTATCGGTATGTCATGGAGAGGATTCCCGATCACGGGTGGCCGGCGTTCGCGAGCGGGGCCTGCCTGCCCCGGTCCTTGGCGAACGGGGGCATCTTCGGCTTGACCGTGTGCAAGGGCAGCGCACCGCCGAGGGCGAGCTGTTCGAAGGGGCGACTGCTCGACCCCCAGGTGCGCGCGGTCACCTCGGCGGAGGCGATGTCGCGGGTGTTCTGGACGCTCTTGATCTGCAGGATGAACCGGCGGTTCTCACCCGCCTGGAGGTTGTCCACGAACGTGCTCCCACCGCCGAGCAGCTTGCCCTGCTTGTCGCGCAGCAGCGCGGTGACGGCCAGGCTGCGGGTCGGCATCACGTACGGGGTGCCGACGTAGCCGGTGACGAGATAGTTGCCGTCGGCGGTGCGGTCGGTCAGCACGCCGCGGACCGGGAAGGGCTGGAAGGCCGAGACGATCCGGCCGGCCAGGTGCCAGCGTGCCGGGCGGTACGCGATGCTCACGTTGGCGGGCTTGTCCTGGGTCACCACCTGGCCGGTGAAGGGCAGGGTTCCGGCGGGAGGCACCGCGTCCAGCGGCTGTTCCAGCCGGACCACCTCCTTGCCCTCGGCGTTCTTGGCCACCACGGTGGCCACGATGTGCTCGCCGAAGTGCCACGGGTTGGTGTTGGCCAGCACTCCTGCCCAGTTCACCACATACCCATCGTCACCCTTGACGATGGACGATGCCTGTTCCCTGACCGCGATCGGCTGGAGCGCGGCGGCCCGCTTCTGCTTCTCCTCCTCATCGGTGCATCCGGCACTTCCGATGAGGAGGAGGAGGGCGAGGGCGCCGACGATTCGGGTGCTGTGCGTCACCTAGCCGTGATAACCGGTGGCGGTACCCCTCCCACTCCGACGCGCCGGGAACGACCCGAGTCTTTACCTCTGGCGGACCACCCTGGTCTCATCCCATACCGGTTCGGATGATTCGTAGACCTTTCCATCGGCACCGAAGACCAGATAGCGGTCGAAGTCATCGGCGAACCAACGGTCGTGGGTGACGGCGACCACGGTCCCGTCGAAGGCGTCCAGCCCTTCCTGGAGAGCCTCGGCGCTGGCCAGGTCGAGGTTGTCCGTCGGCTCGTCCAGCAGCAGCAGGGTGGTGCCGGACAGTTCGAGCAGCAGGATCTGCAGCCGGGCCTGCTGGCCGCCGGAGAGGGTCTCGAAGCGCTGCTCGGCGATGGTTCCGGCCAGTTCGTATCGGGACAGCGCCTTCATCGCCTCGTTCTTGAGCCGGGCGTGCTCGGTCATGACGATCTCGCAGGGCGTCCGGCCGATGAGCTCTGGACGGGCGTGCGTCTGAGCGAAATGCCCGGGGACGACCCGGGCGCCGAGCCGGGCCACCCCGGTGTGCCTGACCTCCTCCCCGGCGATCAGGCGCAGGAAGTGCGACTTGCCCGAGCCGTTGGAACCCAGCACCGCGACCCGCTCGCCGTACCAGATCTCCAGATCGAACGGCTTCATCAGGCCGGTGAGCTCAAGCCGCTCGCAGATCACCGCCCGCTTGGCGGTCCGGCCGCCCTTCAGCCGCATGCTGATGAACTGCTCCTTGGGCGCCGCCTCCGGTGGCCCGGCCTCCTCGAACCTGCGCAACCGGGTCTGGGCCGAGTGGTAGGCGGCGGCCATGGTGTCCATGTACTTGGCCTTCTGCTTGAGCATCAGGACCAGCCGCTTGATCTTGGCGTGCTCCTCGTCCCAGCGCTTCTTCAGCTCGTCGAGGCGCTCGTTGCGCTCCCTGCGCGCCTGGGCGTAGCCGCCGAACCCCCCGCCGTGGACCCAGATGTTGCCGGACTCGACGGTGATGATCCGGTCCGCCGCGTTGGCCAGGAGCTGCCGGTCGTGGCTGACCAGCACCACCGTCTTGGGGGTCTCGCGGAGCGCCTGCTCCAGCCAGAGCTTGCCCGGCACGTCGAGGTAGTTGTCCGGCTCGTCGAGCAGCAGCGTCTGGTCGGGGCCGCGCAGCAGCGCCTCCAGCACCAGCCGCTTCTGCTCACCGCCCGACAGCGTGTTGACCTCGCGGTACTTGCAGTCGTCGTACGGCATGCCGAGCGCGGCCATCGTGCAGGTGTCCCAGAGCACCTCGATGTCGTAGCCGCCGGCGTCGCTGTAGTCGGTGATGGCCTGCGCGTAGCGCATCTGGGCCTTCTCGTCCTCGCGCTCCATCATCACGAGCTCGGCGGCCTCGAGTTTCGCCGCCGCCTCCCGCACCCGCTGAGGGGCGACGCTGACCAGCAGGTCGTGCACGGACCGGCCGTCCCGGATGCTGCCGATGAACTGCCGCATGATCCCCAGGCCGCCGGAGCTGGCGACGCTCCCGTCGACCGGCTGCAGGTCACCCGCGATCAGTCGCATCAGCGTCGTCTTGCCCGCCCCGTTGGGCCCGACGAGCGCCGCCTTGACCCCGTCGCCGACCCGGAAGGACACGTCGTCCAGCAACGGCCGCCCGTCCGGCAGAACGTACGTCAGATGACCAACCTCAACGTGCCCCACAACGATTCCCTTCCTAGGTCCTCGCGCAGGCTACCCGCCAGCCGGTCTCTCGGACATTTCGATTTCCGCTGTCCCGGCGCCGCATGTTCACACCAGACCGGAGCCCGCGGCCAATCTCGAATCCAGAGAGTTCACCCAGGGCGTCCATACGAATGGTTAGCATTTAACCGTTCATATGGGCGGAGGGGGAGAACACTTATGGCCGAGTACATCGCCATGTCCTGGCCAGGTACTCCGGGCGGTGCCACGCGAGCGGAACGCCAACCGTGCCACTACAAGGCGTACGTTCCCGATCCTCTGCTGGGACGCCCCCTGAACCTGACGGCACAACGCGCAGCGGATGTGGGCGACGTCGAGCACCGGCTCGTGGAGTTGAACGCATCCCCACGAGCCCTGATCAGTCTTGAAGCGCTGGCCAGGCTCCTCCTACGAGCCGAAGCCGTGGCCAGTTCGTTCATCGAAGGCCTGCAGATCAACGTTCGGCGTCTCGCCAAAGCCGATGTGGCATCACGTACCGGCATAGAGGCACACGATGACACGGCACACGCGGTCCTCGGGAACGTCCGGGCGATGGAATCGGCTCTCGAACTCGCGGACGCACCGGCCGTACATGTCACTGACATCCTGGAAGTCCACCAAAGGCTTCTCAACGGAACTCGGGACGCACGCTTCGGCGGCCTGATCAGAACCGAACAGAACTGGGTTGGCGGAACCGGCATGTCACCATGCGGCGCCGACTTCGTCCCCCCACCGCCCGACAGAGTTCACTCGCTCCTCGAAGACCTGTGCGCGTACATATCAGGAGACGACCATCCCGCCCTGGTCCAGGCGGCCATCGCACACGCACAGTTCGAGACGATCCACCCATTCGTTGACGGCAACGGCCGTACGGGACGGGCACTCATCCACCTGATTCTCCGTCGTCGAGGATTGGCTCCCCGCTTCGCCCCACCGATCAGTCGCATCCTGGCGTCACACACCGATGCCTACATCTCCGCACTCACCGCATACCGTTACGAGGGAGCCTCCGACTCTCCGCAAGCCCAGGAGGGCATGGGCACCTGTCTCGATCGATTCGTCGCGGACGCCGCCCGCGCCAGTATCGACACGGATCGTTTCGGCGCGACACTCGACGCCCTCGAAAAGGGCTGGCGAGAGAAGCTGGGAAGAGTGCGCGCGGGGTCCTCCGTCGATCTTCTACTGCGAGTGCTTCCCTCTGCTCCCGTGCTCACGGCCACCACCGCCGCCGACCTGATCGGGCGATCCGCCCAGCGAGCCAACGACGCGGTCAACCAGCTCGCGGCAGCAGGCGTGCTCAAACAGACCACCATCGGCAGACGTAATCGCGCATTCGAGGTCCCCGACCTCATCAACGCCCTCACCGGATTCGAAAGAGCACTCGCCAGTCCGCTAGGTGACACCCGCCAGGCAGCCCCCACACGGCCAGTCCCTTACCGACCATAGATGAGTAGTTCCGAAGTGGCGGCGATGCTGATGGCGGGCTGCGCTGGGTGGGCCGCCTCCGGCCCGCCCGTGGAGCGGGGGCTTCGGTGGTGCGCCTGAAGCCCACCCCGGCCAGAATCTGACCGCGCCCCTTGAAATCGCGAAAACCGGCCACCGAATAAGACGAGGGTGTCGAAGATCAGTTTGTGACGACCGACCTGGACACCCTCGTGACCGCACTCTATGTCAAGATCGACGACGAGATCGGAGAAACCCGGTGGATGGGCCGACCACCCCTGCTCAGCGACTCCGAACTCGTCTGCCTCGCAGTGGCCCAAGCCCTGCTCGGCTACCACTCCGAGGCCCGCTGGCTGCGCTACGCCCGCAAGCACCTGTTCGGCCCTCCGCTCCCGAATGTGTCCCCAGCCGCCAGATAGCCGGGTGAGAGATCACGATTGCGGTTCGTGATCGTTTCGGACGGGTGAATGCGGCTCGGCCGCAGGCCACACCCGAGGCGCTTCATTGATCGTCGAGAAAGAGCTCTTCGATCTTCAGGTTGAACAGCTTGGCGAGACGGAAGGCGAATGGAAGGCTCGGGTCGAACTTCCCTGTTTCGATCGCGTTGATCGTCTGCCTTGACACGCCGACACGCTGCGCCAGGTCAGCCTGCGTCCAGGCGCGTTCGGTCCGAAGTTCCTTGATGCGGTTCTTCATCGGTATCTGATCTTGCCGACGACGAAGGCGATCGAGTAGACGACTCCCAGGAGCACGGGGAAGAGTGCGATATTGACGTCGTAGGCGATGAGGCCGGCGGCGTCCGCGACGACGTAGGCGAATCCGCCGACCCACCCCACTCCGAGGGTGACCTCCAGCGCATCCTGTAAGAATTTCCGTTGCAACTCATCGAGTCCTCGGAGAAAGCGCGCGAAGGCGACGATCCATCCGATGCCGACGACAAGATTGGCGGCAACTGCGGTCCAGCTCGCCACCGGTTGCTGCGAATCCCATAGGAGTCCGGGACCGAACCTGGCCAAGGCAAGGGTCGCCACCCAGGCGAGTGTCCAGAGTGCAAGTCGAACGGTTGTCTTGATCGAGTCCCGATAGGCCCCGGTCTCGTTGTGTGCTTGCACGAGTTTCCCTTCCTGTGACGAGAAGTCAAGTACACTTGACACGATAGAAGGCGCCTGCCGCGATGTCAAGTTCACTTGACAATGGCCGAGTCGGCCCCGGTCCGGGCGGCCTGGGACTGCCGTCGGTTCCGCCTAACAGGCCCTCCACTCGGGGCGGCGTCACCGGCTGCAAAGTAGCGAGAAAGGCCAGGTCAAAGCCCTCCCGACAGATCCCTTGATCAGGATGCGAAGCCATGGCGCTCCGCGGTCGCCTGGGATGCCGATCTTCTCGCGAGGCCGATGAACAGCAACGGTGTGGTCCGGGCTCTCCATCGGATGGTGGGAGCTGATCACTCACAGCTGCTTGTTGGGTCGGACCGGGGCGCAGTGCTGGCCTTGCGGCCAGTCCGTTTCCCCGGCCCGCCCGCCGAACCCGGCGTGCCTCTCTCAAGGCACCGGGCTCTCCACGTGTCTTGC
>NZ_JBEXGU010000136.1:0-26051 GCF_040607515.1 Streptosporangium sp. NPDC005286
TGCTCGTCGCTGGGCACCTTCAGCACCCGCTTCACCGAACTGGTCGGCATGCCGCCCAGCACCTACCGGCACCACGCGGCGCGCGCGACGGCGGGAATGCCGCCGTGCGTGGCGAAACAGGTGACCAGGCCGATCAGGAATCAAGAAGCGCCGGTCACCGAGCCGCACCTAGCCTGACCACCATGGACATCACCATTCACACGAGTTTCCTCCCGCACGACGACCCGGACGCCTCCCTGGCCTTCTAGCGCGACACCCTCGGCTTCGAGGTCCGCAACGGCGTCGGATACGACGGGATGCGCTGGATCTGGGCACGGTACAGCTCGCCCTTCTTGCCGTGGCAGATCTTGCGGGCCAGGGCGTGGCGGCCTTCCTCCGCACGGCAGAGATCAGCCCTGCTTCGGCCTGTGCCATCGCTGGTCGGCGAGGGACCACGCCCTCTCCCACTCGGCGTCACGGTAGCGGTTCAGCAGCACCCGGAGGCCGACCAGGAAGACCAGCAGGGTCATCGAGATACACGCCATCACCCCGATCGCGGTGAGCGTGGCGACCGTGACCGTCTCCACGCGGCTCTGCGGGGGGTCGGTGGGCCTGCCCGCGGCATCCAGCCAGATCTCGGTGCGCGAGCCGACCGGTACCGCCGAGGGGAGCACGACCTGGCCGGTGCGCGGGGTCCCGTTCGCCGCCGTCCAGCGCACCGTGCGCGCCTGCCCGCCGAGGCCAGGCTCCGTCGGGCGGGCCGTGCCCACGACCTCGGCGGCGACCGCCCGCCGGTGGGGGGCGGCGAGCTCGGCCCGCAGGCCGTCCTGGTAGGCCTGCCGGCCGAGCCCGATCGCCGGCCACAGCCCGGCGACGAAAAGCAGCAGGCTCACCAGCACGGCGACTGTCTCGATCCGGTCCGAGCGTCTGCGCAAAGGGTTGCTGTCGAACCGATGCAGGCGCAGACGGCACCGGATCCGGTAGCCGAAGGAACTCATCGGGCCACCTCCCCCGTGGTGTTGCCTCCACCGTGCGGCGTGCGTACCCGGCGTACCAGGGTCTTTGGCTGGCTGTGGTCAGAGCCGAAGGTCCTTCTCCCGGCGAGAGCGGGCGCCGCCGGGCACCTGGTCCTAGCCTCTGCCTGGCTCATCCTCCCCGGTCGTGAGGGGGCTCCAGGTGTCGGTCGGCGGGGCCGGTGTGGGCACGTGGCGCAGGTGGTCGCGGAGTTTGCCGAGGTCGGGGTGGTGGTTGACGGTGTGCCAGGCGAGTGACCACGGGTAGACGGGTGTGGGGTGGCGGATGGGAATGCGCTTGAGTTCGTGCCTGGTGGGCCAGGCGATACGGGTGCGCGAGCCGACGAAGGTGGCCAGGGTCGCCGTGGCCGACATCGTCTTCATCGGGGCCGGCGGCGCGCATCTCGCGGAGCCGCCGGCGATGCCCTCCGGGCTCGAGCGGCACTAACCTGGGGACACTTTTTGTCATGTCGGGGAGGAGCCCTCTCATGTCGCCGGTTCTGGAGAGTACGGCTCGCGCGCTGCTGCGCAGGGTCGCGGTGGAGCAGTCCCAGGGGCGCCTGCCCTCGCTGGCCGCCGGGGTGGTGCGCGACGGGGAGCTGGCCTGGTTCGGCGCGCGAGGCCGGGTGGAGGGGGCCGCCCCCACCCCCCTCACCCAGTACCGCATCGGCTCGATCACCAAGAGCCTGGTCGCGGTCGTGGTCATGCGCCTGCGCGACGAGGGGAAGGTGGATCTGCTCGACCCGGTCTCCAAGCACGTCCCCGGTCTCGGGGTCGGCGTCGGTGAGGTGACCGTCGCCCAGTTGCTGTCGCACACCTCCGGGCTGAGTGCCGAGCCGCCGGGCCAGTGGTGGGAGCGGACCCCCGGCGTGCCGGCCGAGGAACTGGTCGCCGCGCTCGGGCCCGACGCCGCCAAGCACCGTCCCGGGCGCCGCTACCACTACTCCAACGTGGGCTTCGCCCTGCTGGGCGAGCTGGTGGCCCGCCACCGCGGCGTGAACTGGGCGCGGGCCGTGGACGAGGAGATCCTACGGCCGCTGGGCATGCGCGACACCACGCCCCGGCCGCGCGCGCCGCACGCGTGCGGCTACGCCGTGCACCCCTGGGCGGACGTACTGCTGCCCGAACCCGAGCATGACGCGGTCGCCATGGCTCCCGCCGGGCAGCTGTGGTCCACCCCCGCAGACCTTGCCCGGTGGGCGGCGTTCGTGGCCGGCGACACCGGCGGCGTGCTCGCCCCGGCCACCGTGGCGGAGATGCGCGAACCCGCGACCGTCGACGACGGCGACGCCTGGACCGGCGGGTACGGTCTGGGGCTGCAGCTGGCCCGCGCGAACGGCCGCCGCCTGGCCGGTCACACCGGCTCCATGCCGGGCTTCCTGGCCACGGTGTGGGCCGATCCGTCCGACAGGGTCGGCGTGCTGTTCATGGCCAACTCCACCTCGGGTGTCAGCCGCGCTCTGCTGACCGACCTGCTGGCGATCCTCGACCAGCACGAGCCGCGCCTGCCCGAGGAGTGGGCGCCCGTCGCCGACAGCGCGGGCCTGCTGGAGCTGACCGGCCCGTGGTACTGGGGGCCCAGCGCGTACGTGCTGCGGCTGCTGCCCGAAGGCGGTGTCTCCCTCAACCCGGTCGGTGGCACCGGCCGGGCCTCCCGGTTCGTCGCCCAGGCCGACGGGACCTGGCTGGGACTGGACGGCTACTACGCGGGTGAGACCCTGCGTGTGGTTCGCGGGCCCGACGGCTCACCCAGCCACCTGGATCTCAACACCTTCGTCTTCACCCGTACCCCCTACGACCCGCGGGCGGAGGTGCCCGGCGGGGTGGACGAGGGCGGCTGGCGCAGCTGAGCGGCGAGTGCGGCGGCCTGGCCCGCAGGCTCGGCGTACAGGACCTCCACCCGGTGCACCACCCGCGGCGCGGTCAGCGGCACCCCCCGCGTCACTCCGGCCGTCACCGAGGCGGGCAGCAGGACCAGGCCGTTCCCTGCGGCGGCCAGATTCAGCACCGTGTGCAGGTCCTCGCCGTCGTAGCGCAGCGCGGCGCGAAACCCGCCCCCGCCGGCCAGCTCGCGCAGCCGCTCCACCGGTACGGCGACCGGCGCCCGCAGCCACAGCGCGTCGGTCAGGTCGGTCAGCGCCAGGCCGCGCCGGTGTGAGAGCGGGTGGCCGGCGGGCAACACCACCACCAGCTCTTCCTCGGCGACTCCGAAGCCTGACAGCGGCCCCATGTCCGGCAGCCGCAACGGATCGCTGGGCGCGGTGATCCCGTCGACGAGGCCGAGGTCGGCCGAGCCCGAGGAGACCTCGCCGGCGACGCGCTCACGGCCGACGGTGCGCAGCCGCACCTCCACCCCCTCCAGAGCGGCCGGGGACAGGCCCCGTGCGATCGCCGGGACGCAGGCCAGCGGGGAGGCCGCCACGGTCAGCCGCCCGGCCGGGCCTGCGGCGGCACGCAGCACGTCGGCGCGGGCGGCCCGGTGGCGCAGCAGCAGCGGTCCGGCGTGTTCCAGCAGGCGCTCCCCCGCCGGGGTGGGCACCACCGGACGGCGGCTCAGCAGCGCCAGTCCCAGGTCGGCCTCCAACGCGGCGATCTGCTGGGAGACCGCCGACTGGGTGTAGCCGAGCTCGGCGGCGGCGGCGGAGAAGGAGCGCCGGTCGGCGACGACCACGAACGTGCGCAACAGATGCGGGTCCACGGAGCATCAGTATCGCTTATCGACCCAGCAGGAATCATCGTTGGCGCTTACCCCGGCAGCCGGGCCAGGATCGGGGCATGACCACCGCGAGGATCGCCCTGGTAGGCGACAAGTCACCGGCCGTCCAGTCTCACACCCGTATCCCCGCGCTGCTGGAGGCGCTGCGTGAGCGCGACGGGCTGAACCTGGACGCCTACTGGACCCCCACGACCGACACCGCCGGCCTGGAGGGGTTCGACGGCATCTGGATGGTGCCCGGCAGCCCGTATCGCAGCGAGGCCGGCGCGCTGAACGCCGCCCGCACCGCCCGCGAGCACGGCATCCCGTTCCTGGGCACCTGCGGGGGTTTCCAGCACGCCCTGCTGGAGTACGCGCGCAATGTGCTGGACATGTCCGTCGCGCACGCCGAGAACGATCCGGGTGCCGAGAACTTCCTGCTGCTACCGCTGGCGTGCTCGCTGGCGGGCCACGAGAACACCGTCCTGCTGGAGCCGGGGTCGCTGGCCGAGAGGGTCATCGGCGCAGAGAAGAGCGTGGAGAGGTACTACTGCACCTTCGGCCCCAACGCCGGCTACGTGCCCGCCCTGGAGGCCGGTGGGCTGCGCTTCACCGGTCACGACGAGGCGGGGCTGGTGCGGGTCCTGGAGTTGCCGGAGCACCCGTTCTTCCTTGCCACCCTCTTCCAGCCGGAACTGGCCGGCGACGGGCGCCGCCCGCACCCGGTCATCGGCGCCTTCGCCTCGGCGTCCGTCAGCCGGGCCAGGTCGGCCGCGCGTGGCGGACCTGTTCGGGGGGCATGACCGGCGGCCGTGAGCGCACCACCTTCTGACACCGTTTCTCATGCGAAATCGCTGGTGGAGCGGGTTGTGACGCTGCATTGAGCGAAGGCCGGCGTCCACGAGAGGGTGCCGTGGGCGCCCGCGATTCACGGGCCTCCGGGTGATGTCGAGGACTCCGGGAGCGCTACGGCGAGCCCTGAGTGAACGCCCGCCTGCTGTGGGCGAGCAACTCGCGCACAGCGGGGTTGTGCGTGCTCCTCCAGATCAGGGCGAGCAGGGCGGGTGCTTCGATGTCGTCGATGAGCAAGGTGGTGAGCCGGTCGCGGTAGTGCGCGGCTATCGACTCGCTGAGGATGGCGACGGCGAGCCCGCGGGTGGCGAGATCGGCGATGGCGTCGGCGGCGCTGGCCTGCAGCGCGATCACCGGTTGGAGGCCCTGCGCGGCGCAGGCCTGGTCGAACACCGTGCGCAGGCCGGTGCCCGGCGGCATGCACACGAGCGGGTGGGCGCCCAGGTCGCGCAGGGTGACCTGGCGCCGCCGGGTCAGGGGATGCCCGGCGGGGACCGCCGCGACGAGCCGCTCGCTGATGATCGTCAACGCGTTCACCCCCTCCGGGGCGGCGGTCGCGGTCCCGGTGAGAGCCAGGTCGACGGTGCCGGCGCGGACCCCCTCGACGAGCCGGTCGGAGTTGTCCTCCAGCAGGGAGATCTCCACGCCGGGATGGGCTCGGTGGAACGCGGCCAGGGCGTCGAACAGCGGTGTGACGGTGCAGCCGATGACCATGCCGACGGTGAGCCGGCCCCGGATCAGGTCGGTCACCTCGCCCACCGCCTGGCCGAGGGCTCCGGCGGCGGCGAGCGCGGCGCGGGCGTGTGCGAGCGCGGCCTTTCCCGCGACGGTGAGGGTGGCGGTGCGCGCCGACCGGTCGAAGAGTTCGGCGCCGAGTTCACGTTCCAGCTGGCGGATCTGGGCACTGACACCGGACTGGCTGATGTGCACCCGCTCGGCCGCCCGGGTGAAGTTCTGCTCCTCGGCGACCGCGACGAAGTATTCGAGCTGCCTCAGTTCCATACCTGAAAATTCTAGCTACCGGAATATCCATCTTTTGGACTTCTGGTCGGCAGGTGGCCGCCCCGGGAGGAGCCGAAGTCCCGGAACCGCCGTCGGGCCTCGTGGACGCTTCGGTGAGCGCCGAAGCGTCCGGCCCCTAGCCTGCCGGTCATGACATCTGACCCGCTGGTGGTGAGCGGCCACGCCGAGGTACGGGCCGTGCTGGCCGATCCCCGGTTCACCGTCGACCCCGTACCGCGGCCGCCGTTCGCGCTGAACGTGGCATGGTTGCGCGGTGCGGTCGGCCGCTTCGCCGAGGGATCCACGCACGCCGAGCGCCGGGCCGCCGGCGAGGCGGTGCTGGCCGGGCTGGACCCCGACGCGCTACGCACCGAGGCGTTCCGGCTCGCCTCGCGGGACGCCGGCCCGCTGCCCTGTCCCCCGGAACTGGTTCCGGTGCTGGTGCTGGCCGTCGCGCTGGGAGTGCCGGCCCAGGACGGGCCACGGGCCGTGGAGGCCGTCACGGCGCTCGCCCCGGCCTACCTGCCGGGGCGCGAAGAGGTGGACCCCGAGGCCGCCGATGAGGGACTGGCGCGGCTGGCGCGACTCCTGGGCGATCCGGCTCCTGAGCGGCTGGCCGTGCTGGCGGGACTGCTCGCCCAGGCATGCGGCCCCACAGCCGGGCTGGTCCGCGGCGCGCTGGCCACGGCGTCGCAGACGGTGGAGCAGACGGTGGAGCAGACGGTGGAGGAACTGCTGGATGAGACGTTGCGCCGCGATCCTCCGGTCCGGACGCTGCGGCGCAGGGCGCCCGGCGACGGGAGGGCCGTGGTGCTCGACATCGCGGCGGCCAACCGGGATCCGCGGGCTCTGTCGCACCTGACGTTCGGCGCGGGGCCACGGGCCTGCCCCGGCAGGCGGGTGGCGCTGGCGCTGGCGGCCGGAACGGTCGAGGCGGTGGCCCGATGACATTCGAGCGGTTCAGGGCACTGCACCACGCGGATGAGCCGTTGTTGCTGCCCTGCGCATGGGACCACGCCTCCGCGGCGGCGCTGGCACGGGCGGGGTTCGCCGCGATCGGGACGACAAGCCTGGGGGTGGCCGCCGCCGCGGGCAAACCGGACGCCGGGCGGGCGACGCGGCAGGAGACGCTGGCGCTGGCACGGACGATCACGGGGCTGGGGATCCCGGTGACCGTGGACATCGAGGCAGGGTTCGGCGAGACGCCCGGCCAGGTGGCCGACCTGGTGGCGCAACTGGCCGGGCTGGGGGTGGCGGGGATCAACCTCGAAGACGGGCGCGGTACCGGCCTGGCGGATGCCTCGGCGCAGGCGAAACTGATCGCCGCCGTCAAGCGACGGGTTCCCCAGGTGTTCCTCAACGCGCGGACCGACGCGTTCTGGCTGGACCTGCCGGATGCGCGGGCACTGGCGCTGGCCAGGGCTCGCGCCTACGCCGAGGCGGGCGCCGACGGGGTGTTCGTGCCGGGCGCGAGCGCCGAGCACGACATCGAGGCGTTGGTGGCGGGGACCGGGGTGCCGTTGAACGTGCTCGTCCGGCCCGGCGTGCCGGTACGACGGCTGGCCGATCTGGGCGTGGCCCGGATCAGCTACGGGTCGCTGCTGTTTCGGGCGGCGCTGCACGCGGCCGTCACCACGGCGCTGGGCGTGGCCGGTGGTGAACCGGTCACCGCCGGCGTCCCATCCTACGAGCAGGTCGAGGCACTGCACCGCTACCGGCTGGATGTCAGACGGCCTGGTAGAGGAACTCCAGTCCAAGAGGCGTGAGCCGGTGCCTGACGGTGTTGCCGCACCGCTCGCTGGCCACGAGCCCGGCGGCGCGCAGGAGCGAGGCGTGCTCGCTCGCCGAGGCCGGCGAGATGTCGAGGGTCCGTGCGATCTCACCTGTGGTGCGGACGCTGTCTCGCAGTGTCCGCAGCACCAGGGCGCGCGTACGGCCGAACAGCCGTCTCAGCACCTCCTCGGTCGGCCCCGTTCCCTGGGCGGCCCGGGTCAGGAACGACATCGGCTTGTGGCCGACCGGATACAGGAGCACCGGCGGCAGGGAGGGGTCGTGGAAGGTCACCGGGTTGACCGCGCAGAAGAACGCGGGCACCAGCACCAGGCCACGGCCCCGCAGGTCCAGTTCCTGGTCGTTTCCGTAGGCGACCGCCACGGTGGTGCGAGGGGCCCTGCGGACCGACCGCTGATCTCGAAGCCGCAGGATCGGGGCCACCGGCCCCTGGGCTGCGTCGCCGATCGATGTCGCGCTGCGCTCGGCGACCTGCGAGATGTAGCCCCAGTACGGCTGCAGTGCCATGTCGAAGTAGGTACGCATCGACCTGCCCAGCGCGCGTACGGCCACGCTGTCCTTCCGGGCCAGCGCGACCGTCCAGGACGGACGCCGACCGTCGCCGAATCGCAGGTCGAGGTCCTCGGCGATGCGCCAGCGTGGGGTGTCCAGCACCGCGGCGATGCCGTCTTCGGGATTCTCCCCTCCCACCAGAGGACTGAGGAAATCCGGCGAATAGCCCTCCGGTGGTACGACATCCAGCAACATCCTGGTCTGCGGCGCCATCCGGGACAGCACCTTCTGTCTCCACTGCCCGAAGACGAGTTCGTCGGACGCCGCCCCCAGCATGTACAGGCTGAGCACGATCTCCCACAGGGGGTCAGGCTTGGAGAGGACACGGAGCCGCTCCCAGTCCTGAGGGGAAAAGTGGATGCGCAGCATCCCGTGTTCTGTCTCGCTCTCCCCCGGAACCCACGCGCGGAGCGGCTCACCTGATCGCCCGTGATGGTCCGTCGAGGCGAACTTTCCGAATCCGTTCTCGTTCCGCGCCCACCCGCGTCCGGGCTACACCGGGTGGTCTGACATCAGCTATCAACAGGCGAAAAATCGGTCATCCGGTGTGACGGCGGACGGTCGAACATCGAGCGTCATGTTTTCTGACTCACGCCAGCAGTATGCCGAGGTGCGAGCGTGATGTCGATCGCCAGGGAGGCACGAAGATCAACAAAGCTCTTGATCCGCGCCGTTACCAGGGCTTTTCGGTGTGCGCCGAAACAGTGCCCGGTCCCCTTCATGACCTACCGGGCACGACCTACCGTCTTTGATGTGGATCTCACAGCGGGATCCGTAGCGCAGAGAAAGAGCGAGGATGCGAACCTTCACGAAGATCGCCGCAACCGGACTGGCCGCGATCGCGATGACCGCGGGCACACTGGCGACCGCCGCCCCCGCCTCCGCCGCCACCTACGGCGGGCAGTGCGGCAGCGGATACAGCGTCGTCAACCAGCGGACCATCACCGGCAAGGGCACCGTCTTCCTGACCTACAACTCCGCCAACGGCAACAACTGCGTCGTGACGATCCGCAACACCCCCGGCACGGCCGTCTCGATGTTCGCGGGCATCGCACGCCAGTCCGACCCCGCCTGGGGAGCCGTGGACGAGGGCAACTACACCACCTACGCCGGGCCCGTGTACCGCTACGCCAAGGGCTCGTGCGTCACCTGGGGCGGGGCCATCAGCGGCACCTACGCCGGCGGCGAGGACACCAACTGCGGCTGACCCCGCAGAATCCGGAGATGACTTCATGAAGAGACTGCTGTCGAAGACCGCGCTGATCACCGGCGCCGCCCTGGCCGTCGTCACCGGGACGATCGCCACGGCCGCCCCCGCCTCCGCCGCCGCCTACGGAGGGCAGTGCGGCAGCGGATACGGCGTCGTCAACCAGTTCAACCTCCCCGACAGCCGGGGAACGGTGTTTCTGACCTACAACTCCTCCACCGGCAGAAACTGCGTCGTCACCGTGCGGACGACCCCCGGGGCCGCCACGCTGATGGAGGCCTACCTCAGGCGATCCTCGGCTTCCACCTGGACCAAGGACAGCGGCAACTACACCACCTACGCCGGCCCCGTCTATGTGTCGGCGGCGGGCGCATGCGTCGACTGGGGCGGCACCATCGGCACGGTCACCCAGTTCCGCTACGGCACCAACTGCGGCTGATCCGAACGAAGAACGTCAAAGAACCGGGAAAAAGGAGAACAATGACGCCCGTCAAGAAGACCATCACCGCTGCCGCTCTCGTCGTCACCGCACTCACCGGCGCGCTCGCCACCGCATCACCCGCAGCCGCGGCGACCTACGGGGGCGAGTGCGGCTCCGGCTACACCGTCGTCAACTCCGCGGCGATCGGCAGCAAGGGGACCGTGTTCTTGACCTACAGCTCCTCCACCGGCAGAAACTGCGTGGTCGCCAAGCGGAACACCGCCGGCTCGGCCGTGCTCATCGAGGCCGGCCTGTCGGTCAGCCCAGCCGGAAACCACTGGGACGTCTACGAAGGCGACTACTTCACCAGCTACGCGGGCCCGATCTACCTGTCAGCGGCGGGCAGGTGCGTGGACTGGATGGGCCGCATCAGTGGCACCGAGGGTGGCAAGCGGGCAACGAACTGCGGCTGACACCCGTCCGCGACAGCCCTCTTGCCCGTCCAGGCCGGCCACGGGTCGACAGGGCGGGCAGGTCGTCGTAGACGGCCGGGGCGGCGGTGACCGCGCCGCGTGGTCGCCGTCGCCCGGAGGATCCCGTTCACCTTCGCCGGTGAGGTAGGGCGGCCTTGGCGGAGGACCGGCGTCCTCAGGGGTGGGCACGCAGAGCGGCCGCCAGCCAGGCGAAGTCGTCGGCGTAGGAGGGCGGCGCGGGCTCCCCCCTGACGATCGCCAGCAGTTGCCCGTACCGTTGCGTCTGCGCGTGAGCCCCGGCTTCCAGGCGGGCCAGCACCTGGGCGCGGTCGGCGGAACCGAGCAGCCGGTCAAGGACCTCGGTGACCTCGGGCGCGCGCGGTGAGATTCCGCGCTCGCGGGCCGCCCCCACCATGCCGCCGACCTTCCTGGCGAAGAACCGGTAGGCGCCGGGCTCGCTGCCGGGCCCCTCCTGAGGGCGCCCGGCGGCACCGGCTTCCATCATGGCGCGCAGGCGCCGCCGGAAGTCCGGACTCTGGGCCAGTTCCGCGAGCTCCACCCAGGCGTCGACCTGCTCGGGGGTGGGGTCGTCGGGCAGGTTCACCGGGGTGTAGCGCATCCGCTCCTGAAGCTGCGGGTCGGCCTCCAGGCCGCCGAAGACCTCCTGCAGGAAGCCGTCGATGATCTGGCGGCGTTCGTCGGCGGAGAGTCGTGCCAGCTTGTTCAACAGTGTCATCTCCTCGGGTCGCGGCTGCCGTCTGGCAACCGTGCTGAGCACCGCGCGGCGCAACCGCAGAGCGCGGATCTGCGCGTCCAGTGCCTTGACGTGGACGGCGGCGACGGCGGCGACGGCGGTCTCGCGCTCCAGCACCCGGCGTACGTCCTCCAGCCCCAGCCCGAGCTCTCGCAGGGTGCGGATCAGCTCCAGCCGGGCGACGCAGGCCGCGTCGTAGAGCCGGTAGCCGCTGGCGCTGCGGCCGACCGGCGGCAGCGCGCCGATGTCGGACCAGTAGCGGATGGTGCGCACCGGCATCCCGGTGCGCCTGGCGAGCCGCCCGATGGTGAGTGGTTCGGAGCCGTCGTCGTCCATGTCCCCGAGTCTGGACCTTCCAGTGGCTGAAGACTCAAGCCCCCGACCTTCCCGGCCACCGCATCGCTCGGAGTCCAAGCGCCCGGCCGCACCGATGACCGCCACGGCCACCAGGCCGACCAGGAGGAGAGACTGTGATCGGCCGCAAGATGCCCACCGCGGTGCGTGTCGCCTACACCCGTGAGATGAGCGCGGCCCGCACCGCCGCCGACATCACCGCGCGGTGGCATCACCTTGAGCGGGCGCACATCCTGTGCCGGCCATGGCCCTGGCCGCACACCCGCAACCACATCGAGATGCTCGCCCTGGCCGTGGCCCAGCGGGATCGGCGCGAGGCTCTGGGCCAGGTGCTGCGCATCCTCGTGGCCGGACCCGGCTCGGCGCTGGGGTACTGTCCCGAAGGCAACACCGGCCGCGCGACCGATCCCCTCACCGCGCCCACGCCGGTCCCCCCGACCCGGCCACCATCCTGTCCGGCTGACTCCCGTCGACCCCGGCCGGCGGCATGAAGGCCGCCGAGCGCCGGATAATTCCGTTGCCCGATCAAAGGCCGATCGAGCAGCATGGCGGCCATGCGACGCCGTGAGTACACCGATCCCACGGCGCTACGCGCCATGCAGGACCTGGCCGCCCGAAGTTTCCCGGCGACCGGATACCGGCACATCGGCGACCTCACCTGGAACTGGTGCCTGTCCCTTGACCGGGCCGCGCAGTGCCCGACGGCGGTCTGGACGCAAGGAGAGCGGACGCTGGCCTGGGGCTGGCTGGAGCCACCTGACAGCCTGATGCTGCAGGTCGACCCGGACCACCCGGAACTGGCCGACGAGGTGCTCGCCTGGGCCGAGCGAACGGGCCGCGGCCCGCTGAGCGTCGAGGTCGCCGAAACCGAACCGCACCTGGTCACGGCACTGGAGCGACGCCGCTACATTCCTGTCGGCGACGGCCCGTTCATGGTGTGCCTCGACCGTCCGCTCATCGGCAGGCAGGACACGCCCCGCCTGCCGGACGGCTACACGATCCGAGCTCAGCGCGACCACGCCGACGTGGCCGGCCGGGCGTCGGCGCACCGCGCCGCCTTCGGATCGGCCCGGATCACCACCGAACGGCACGCCCGGATGCGGGAGACCTGGCCTTATCGCCCCGAACTGGATCTCGTCGCGGTGTCTCCCGGCGGTGATGTCGTCGCCTACTGCCAGGGCTGGTACGACGAGGTCAACGGGGTCGGTGCGTTCGAACCGGTCGGCACACATCCGGGCCACCGCCGCCTCGGCCTGGCCCGCGCCGTCTGCACCGCGGTAATGCACGCCTTCTCCGACGCCGGCGGCCACCGCGCCATCGTCTACTCCCGTGGAGACGCCGGCTACCCCGTCCCCAAACGGCTCTACGAGTCCATGGGCTTCACCGCGTACACCCGCACCCATACCTATGTCGGGCGACCGGCGGCCTGAGAGGCGACCTCGGATCCGGCTGGGTCCGTGTCCGTCAACCGGTGACACGGAAGGCGTGCGCATGCTCGGTCACCAGGAGCGGAACGTGCGCGCCGCGCCCGCGGTGACCTCCTGCACGGTGGCGGTGACCGGTGCCGGCCCGGCTGTCATCTCGGCCTGGGCAGGCAGGATGTCGTCCACGGCCTCGGACGGCCGGTCGCGGGCCGCCATCTGCCGCCGGGCGCCCCGCGGGGGAGATCTCCTGCCGGCGCACCGGGTGGCCGATCACCTCGCCGATGACGCGCGCCTGCTCGACCCGGGTCAGGGAACGCGGCCCGGTCAGCTCGTGGACGGCGCCGGCGTGCCCGTCCCCGGTGCGGGCCCGCTCGTGCACGAGGGACACGGCGGCCTGGCCATTGGCGGTTGTCAGCCCCGTGCGTCGGCGAGCATCCCACGCTCGGCGTCAACGTGCCGTAACGCCGCCCGCACGCTGTCAAAACCGGCCGGCAGGAGTGGCAGCCGTACCGCGGTGGTCGGGATACGCCCCTGTGCGTGCAGGACCGCCTTGATGACGGTGGGGTTGGGCTCGGCGAACATCGCGCTCGACATGGCAGCGAGGCGGTGACCGAGCGTTCTGGCCGGAAAGGTGGCGCCGGCGTGCCATGCGTCGACCAGTTCGACGAATCGTGCCGTGGCGAAGTGCGCCGAGGCCAGAATGCCGCCGTGTGCGCCAAGGGCCAGCAGAGGCGAGATGAAGGCGTCGTCGCCGCCCAGCACCGCGAAGCCGGTCGGCGGGTCTGCCAGCAGCTCGATGGCATCGGCGTCGATTCCACCGACGGCGTACTTGATGCCGGCCACACCGGCAAGATCGGCCAGCCGCCGGACGGCGTCGGCGGACAGGTGCTGCCCGGTCCGGTACGGGACGTGGTAGACGACGAGCGGGACAGGGCTGGCCACGGCCAGAGCCGCGAAGTGCGCGATGATCCCCGCCTCGCCGGGCCGCAGGAACGGCGGCACCACACTGAGTGCGGCGACCACCTCTGAGCGCCCACGCAATGCCTTCACCGCCTCCACCGTGCCGGCGCCGACGACAAGCCGGGCCGAGCGCTCACGGCACACCCGAGCGATCACATCGACGACGCCACGCTGCTCCGCGGCGGTCAACGACGTCGGTTCCGCGGTGGTGCCCAGCGCCACGACGCCCGACGCGCCGGCGTCCAGCACCTCGTGCGCCAGGGCTTCCAGCGCGGTGAGGGCCACGGCACCGGTGGCGTCGAACGGGGTGATCAGCGGTACGTACACACCGGTAAGCGTCATGGTCTCAGCATCCGGCAGGTAAACCAGTAAGGTCCAGTTCACATTCCTGAACAGAACCGTAAGCTGGGCTGATGCTCGACGTGCGCCGCCTACGCCTGCTGTGCGACCTTTCCCGCCTCGGCACGATCGCCGCCGTCGCACAAGCACACACCTACACACCCTCGGCGGTCTCCCAGCAGCTGTCCGCATTGGAACGAGAAGCGGGCGTACCGCTGCTGGAACGCACCGGCCGGCGGGTCACCTTCACCACGGCCGGCCGGATTCTCGTACAGCACGCCGAGACGGTCCTTACCGCTCTGGAACAGACGACGGCCGCGCTGGCCGCGCTGGCCACCGGACTGTCCGGCCCACTGCGCATCGGCGCCTTCCCGACCGCGGTTCGTACGTTCCTCCCGGCGGCGCTGGTCGCACTGGGGCGCCGGCACCCCGAGCTAGAGCTGACCGTGACCGAACTGGACCCGGTCACGGTGCCGGACGCCCTGCGCGAGCGGCGACTCGACGTCGGGCTGCTGCACGACTACGACGTCGTGCCGGTCGAGCCGGATCCCGTTTTGGACGCGGTACCGCTGCTGGACGAGACGGTGTTCCTCGCCGTGCCCGGCACCGCACCCGCAGCCGAGGACACCGGCCCGCTACGAGACGTGCGAGACGCCGCCTGGATCATGGCCAGCCCCGGCACCCTCTGCCACACCGTTACGCTGCACGTCTGCCGCAGCGCGGGCTTCACGCCCCGGGCGCGTCACCACGCCGACGACTTCGCCGCCGTGCTCGCACTGGTCGCGGCCGAGCAAGGCGTCTCGCTGGTACCGCAGCTGGCCGCCGCGCAGCCACCCCCCGGCGTCCGCCTCATTCCGCTGTCCATCCGCAGACGGACCCACATCGCCTACCGGCAAGGCGCCGCCACCCACCCGGCCATAGCCGCGTTCGTATCCGCGATCCGCGCCTCCACCAGCGACTTCCTCAGCCGCTGAACACACCGAGTCCGTCCTGGCTGTCACATGTCGTTTTCCGCCCCTGGCTCGACGTCGGCAGGTGATGCGGCTGCCGCCCAGCCTGTCAGCCGACCTTGATCTCAAAGAGAAGACGACCATCCGGGACGAAGAACATCCGTGCGTCGGAGAGCTTGGGCAGGCGGTGTGTGACGACCGGGATGACGCAGCCGTCCGCGTCGGCAGTCCTTGCGGCGTCCAGGTGCTCGGGCAGCCGGAGCTCTTTGACGGCCACCTCCCGGCCCAGCCGCTCATCGTGGGCACGCCAGACGACCCCCATACCGCCCTGCCCCAGCAGCCCGGTCAACCGGTACCGGCCGACCAGGATCCGATAAAGGCTGTCTCCCAACGTCGACCCTGCCGCTGACGTAGAGGATCGCGTCGAAGATGTCGCGCAGGCTGGTCGGCGGATCGGCGACGCTGATACCGGCCTGTACGCGGGCCTGGAGACGTGCGCCATCAGAGGGCCGTTGAGAAATGTGCGGCGAGCCGCCAAACCCGCTCTGACCGGAAGCACTGTAGATGTTCGGCGACGTGTGCGCGTCTGCCTGTGAGCTTTGACCTCAACCGCGGTTGAGGTTGCAGGATAAACGACCAGGGACTGTCCGGCATCTGACCATGAGGAGCATGTAGGTGAGCACGGACACCGGCTTTTACTCGATCATCGACTACACCGTCGACGGCTTTGAGACCCAACGGGAGTTCGTGGCGGCCTTCGCGGAGATTCAGGAGCGGTGGGTGCGTTTCTATCCCGGATACCGGTCGGCTCGCTTCCACGTGAGCACCGACGGCACCCGTGTGTACAACATCGTGCACTGGGCCAGCGAGGCGGACTACCGCAACTTCGTGGAGACCTCGGACACCGAAGGCCGGATAGCCGCCATCGGCAAGGCCCTGGAGGGGCTGTCCGGCAAGGCCGAGGCGCGCATGAGCGGGATTCCCACCTACACCGTCGCCCGGGAGGTTGATCCCGGGCCGCAGCGCCTCGACTCCTGATCGAGCTGGAACCCCGCTCAGCGGGCACCTTCACCGGTCTGAGCGCCAGGCCGACGGCAAGGGCGACGCGGCGGCGAGGCGAACACCTGTGGCCCAACAGTCACCGATCATCAAAGGACGTTCATGAAGGTAGAGATATACGCCGATGTGTTATGCCCGTGGTGCTACATCGGCAAGAGACGCCTGACGGCGGCACTGGACAATATCGCCGACCGCGCCAGGGTGGAGATCATCTGGCGCAGTTACGAGCTCGCCCCGGAGGAAGGCCGGATCCCCGGCACAACGGCCGCCGAGGCCATGGCCGGATGGTGGGGTGACCAGGCGCCGATCCGCGTCGCCCGAATTCAGGCCGTGGGCGCCGCGGAAGGCCTGGAGCTCAACCTGCATCTGGCCCGGCCGGTCAATACCTTCGACGCGCACCGGCTGTGCCATCTGGCGGCCGGCCGCGGGCGGGCCGACCAGATGATGGAGTGCCTGCTTCGCGCCTATCACACCGAGGGGTTGAACGTGGCCGACTCGCGGGTTCTGCAGCGCCTGGGTGCCGAGGCCTGCCTCGATGCCGACCAGGTGCGCGCCGTCCTCGCCGGTGACGACTACGCCGAGGAGGTGCGGGCCGATCGATGTCGTGCGGCCGAGCACGGCATCACCGGCGTCCCCTCGCTGGTGATCGACGGCAGGCCACCGATCTCCGGTGTCCAGCCCGCCGCCGAGCTACGCCGGCTGCTGGAGCACGGCTCGCCCCGCCCGCACGGTGTCCCGGCCACGCCTGATCGGACCGGCTGACGCCCATCCGCATCGGCTTCTGCATACGACTTCTGTGAAGGGAATGGCGCCGACGATGGATATCGGTATCGGGTTGCCCGGGCATGCTCGGTGGGCTGATGGCAGGACCCTGGTGGAGTGGGCGCGCCGCGCGGAGGCGCGAGGCTTCTCCACCCTCAGCGTCAGTGATCGCCTGGCATGGTCGACGCCGGAACCGCTGATCACCCTGGCTGCCGCCGCGGGCGTCACCTCGCGCATCCGGCTCCTCACCAGTGTGCTTCTCGCGCCGTTGCGTACCAACCATGCGCTGTTCGCCAAGGCGGTCACCACGCTGGACCAGCTCGCAGGTCCGGACCGTCTGCACCTGGGTCTTGCTCCGGGCGTCCGGGAAGACGACTTCGTCCTCAGCGATGTGGACTACAGCATCAGAGGAGAGCGGTTCGACCGTCTCCTGGATCGCCTCGCGGCCGCATCAGCCCCCGATGGTCCCATCAGCCCAGGGCCGGCCACACCAGGCGGACCTCCCCTGCTGTTCGGCGGCAACTCAAAGGCGACCCTGCGCCGCATCGCCTCCTACGGGACGGGATGGATCGCCGGAGACGCCACCGTCCAGGGCGTGCAGGACTTCGCACCCCACATCCAGCAGGCGTGGGCCGAAGCCGGCAGAACCGGGTCGCCGCGCCTGGTCGCATCGGTGATGTACGCCCTCGGCCCTGACGCCGAGGCCGCGGTCTCTGGCGCCATCGGCTCGTACTACGCCTTCGCCGGCGAAGAGTACGCGCAGTACGGCATCTCCATCGCCCACACCTCACCAGAGCAGATCACCGCCGCGATCACTGATTTCGACCGGATCGGCTGCGATGAGTTGATCTTCATGGGAAACGATCCCGATCCTGGGCAGGTGGACCTCCTGGCCGACGCGATCGGCCTCTAGGAACGCAAGAGCCCAGGAATGTTTCGGCCTCGACTGCCGACGCTGACCCGGCCGATCCGGTGGGAGGTCATCGAGAACAACGGGGACCGCCACCCGGCTGTGGTCAGTCAGTCGACCGCCGCCGGTTCTACGTCCAGGACCACCTTGCCCGCGATGCGCCGCTCTAGCAGCGCTTGGGCGGCCTCGGTGACGCGTTCCCAGGAACCGTGCCAGTCGACCTCCGGGGAAAGCCTCCCGGCCGCCACGAACTCCAGCAGGGTGGCCAGATCCGGGCCGACCTCATGGACGTCGCCGAACGTGCTCATCGTCTTGGACGGGCCGATGGAGAACAGTGAATACGGTGCGAACACCGCCGGCTCGTCTGACGCCCAGCCGATGTTCTGCACACCCCCGCCCGGTGCGAGGAGTTCCCAGGCTGCTGCCAGCTGTGGTCCGCCCACATTGTCGAGGATGAGGTCGACCGGCCGATCGATGCCCTGCAGACCGACCACCACCTCGTGGGCGCCCAGGTCGGTCAAGCCGTCGGCGCGGGCCGCCGATCCCACCGAGGCGATGACATGGGCACCGCCCAAAGCCGCCAATTGGACCGCGTAACGGCCGACGCCGCCGGCCGCTCCGGTGATCAGTACCCGCCGGCCCAGGATGGAACGGGAACGCAACGTGCGCAGCGCCGTGATGCCGGCCATCGGCAGCGCGGCGGCGTCGGCGAGGTCGACCTGGACGGGGACTTCGGCCACCGCGGTGGTGTCCACGGCCATCCGCTGTGCCCACGCTCGGGCGCCGGACGCCGCGACTCTGGCGCCCACGGCGGGGCCGGTGCCGTCGGCCGCGGCGCGTACGACGACACCGGCGGCATCGTAGCCGTGCACGGTTCCGGCCGGACGCCGACCGGCGAACGCCACCTCGCCGCGGTTGAGCGAGATGTGCCGGACAGCGAGCACCAGCTGGTTGGGCGCGGGCTGGGGTTCTGCGGCCGTCCCCAGACGCAGGGATCCCGGGGCGTCGGGATCAACGACGAGCGCGCGTATGTCCATGGAGTACTCCTTCGTGGACAGGCAATAATCCGGACTAATAGTCCGTTTCGCGTACGATAGCATATGCGGACCGACAGTCCGCCTTGAGGTGATACCGATGGCCCAACAACGCGCCGAGCGCGTCGACGCGACCCGCAACCGCCGCGCGGTGCTCCACGCGACTGAGCAGCTTCTGGCCGAAGGTGGCGGAGACCACGTGTCGCTCGACCGCGTTGCCGCCCTTGCCGGAGTCGGGAAGGGCACCGTGTTCCGTCGCTTCGGTAACCGCGCCGGACTGCTGCAGGCGCTGCTGGAGGAAAGGTCTCGCGAGCTACGCGACGCGGTCAAGAATGGACCCCCACCTTTGGGGCCCGGAGCACCCGCCCGGGACCGGATGCTCGCCTTCCTCGACGGACTCGGCGCGATCGCCGAAGGCAACGCCGTCCTGCTGTCCGCGCACGAGCAGGCGTGCGCCGAGGACAAGTACGACGACCCCAGCTACCGGTTCTGGCACCGCCACCTCAGCGCCCTGCTCGCCGACGGACGCCCCGATCTCGACGCCGACTTCCTGGCCCACGCCCTGCTCGCTGTCTTCGATGGCGATCTGGTCCGCCAGATGACACCGGCCGACGATCCCCGCCGCTTCACCCGCTCAGTCCAGCAGATGGCCACGGCACTGCTTGGTCGTGATGATCGCCAAGGTGTCCATCTACGACCGATTCCTGAACAGGATCAGTGACCGGCGATTCGTGTCCTGTCTTGTCGATCATGAGGCACGGCATGCTCCGTACCCGCGGTGCCTCAAGCTGGACGAGACCGGGTCCAGCCGAGATACGGGGAAAACCGGCCATGGGTCGATCTTGAGTGCGGTTTTCGCAGGCAGAGGTACGATTAGCGGTCGATCGTGATCAGTTTGAGGGCGTCTTCCTTGCCCTTGTCGGAGGACAGGCTGTAGCGGCGGGTGGTCTCCAGGCGGGCGTGGCCGAGGATCTCGGCGATCAGGACCAGGTCGGTCTTGCCGCGGACGAGGGTGGTGGCCGGCATGTGGCGCAGGACGTGCGCGGTGGTGGGGTCATCGAGGCCGGCCGTCTGGGCGACCGTGGCGATGATGCCGCCGGCGGCGTGTGCGGTCAGCCGTCCGCCCTTGGCGTTGAGGAACAGGGCTCGGTTGTCGCCGGAGTGGGGCCAGTCGGGGCGTTCGTCGAGCCAGAGCTGCAGCTCGGTGCGGAGTTTGGGGTGGATGTCGACCTCCCAGAACTTGCCGCCCTTGCCGTACAGGCGCAGCCGGCCTTTGCGGGCCGACATCTGGACGTCGCCCGTATCGAGGCGGACGACCTCGCTGATGCGGGCGCCGGCGTAGTACGGGATCAGCGCGATGCACCGGTCGCGGGGAGACAGATGCGCCTCGACCACGCGCAGCCAGCGGATGCGGGCGTGTCTTCCAGCACGGCGGCGTACTCGCTCAGGACGGTGTCGTAGGCGCCCGGGAGCCGGGTGGGGCGGGCACCCGGCCGCCGCTTCGTAATCTCGGAACTGCGACGCTGTCCGGCAGGCGCGCAGGTGTGGCCGGTTCGTCATTTTCGAGTCCCTCGGGGCGAGCACGGACTGACGATCAGTGCGTCGCGTTGCGCGGAGCTCAGACGGTCAGGCCTCGGGGTGATGGCGTACCCGCCGCGCCCGACCTGCTCCACGGTGAGCGGGTCGGAGAGGATCGGACGACGGCTGATCGCGTCCAGGGCGTTGGCCGCCCGCTGGATGGGCCAGTCCAGTGCCGCGGCGAGTTTGTCCACGGTGAGTGGCCGAGCGGCGTACACCAGCGCGGCCAGCACTGTCAGCGCGTCGTGCACGACGGCGTCGGTGAGGCCGCTGTCGTTCATCTGCTCGCTGATCCAGGTGAAGAACTGAGCCATCTGGCCCAGCCGGGTGCCGGCGGGCGTGCCGGCGCCGAAGATCTCGATCCCGTGCCGCGCGGCCGCCGCGACCTCGGAGTGTGCCCCGGTGTCGGCTTTGAACGCCCGGAGCCAGACGTCGTCGTCGATGACGTACCGCTCGCGGCGGCCGGAATCCTGTGTGCGCCTGACCAGCTCGATCGCCTCGAGGTAGCCGATGGCCTTGGACACCGACGCCGGGCTGACCTGTAGCCGGCGTACGAGCTCGGCGGACGTCAGGCCCCCGGAGTCGGAGGTGAGCAGGCAGACGAACACGTGAGCGGGCATCCGGGGAAGGCCGGTCCCGACCAGCAGCGTCGCGAACTGCTCCACGAAACCGCGCACGGACTCGGCCGGACGCCCGTCGGCTGGTGGCTCCGTGGCCTGAACCGGTCTGCGGCGGCGGGCGCGCTGCCCGGCGGCCTGCTGGGCGTGGTCGGCCAGGTAGCCGCTGGGCGCGCTGTTGCGTGCCACTTCGCGGCTGATCGTGGATGTGGGTCTGCCCAGCCGCCTGGCGATCTCGGCGTATCCCAGCCCTTCGGCCAGCCAGATCGCGATCTGCCGGCGATCCTCGTGGCTCAGCCTGCCTCCGGGCATCGGCTCGCCCCCCTGTCGGTTCGGGTTCACGGGTGCGTTCACCAACAGTACATTGCAACGGCTGGTTGGTGTGGATTGCATTTACCAACAATGCTGTTGCAACGATCGGCATGAAAGCCCAGCTTTAAAGCACATTATTGGAGGTTTATCGTTGACGAGACTTGAAATGCAACGTAGCCTTTTCCCGCTTGGAAAGAATCAGACAGGACGAGGAACCCCTTATGGCAAGAGCGTTGGATGTGACCCGGATGCGAGCTCGCGTCTCCGAGCTGCTCGCGGAGTACCGGATTCCGAGTGCCACGATCGGCGTCCTCAGCGACGGGGAGATCACCGACTTCGCGGTCGGCGTCAAGAACATCTCCACGCGGGAGCCCGCGACGACCGACACCATCTACCAGTGCGGCTCCGTATCCAAGACATGGACCGCCCTCGCCTTCATGCAGCTAGTCGACGAGGGGAAAGTCGCCCTGGACGAGCCGGTGCGGACCTACCTTCCTGATTTCCGGGTCGCCGCCTCCGACGTCAGTGCCAAGGTCACACCCCGCCATCTCCTCAACCACACCAACGGCATCGAGGAGAACTACGGAGATCCGGGCGAGGACGACGACGTGTACAAGCGCATGGTGGAGAACATCGCCGGCGCATGCCAGGTCCACCCCTTGGGCCACACTCACGGCTACAGCGCGGCCCTGGGCTACGCGATCCTCGCCCGCATCATGGAGGTGAGCGACGGCAAGCGGTGGGACGACATCATGAAGGATCGCCTGTTCGACCCCTTGGGACTGACCTCGACGAGCAGCCGGCGTGAGCACGCGGACCAGAACCGGGCCGCGACCGGATACCTGATCCGATCCCTCGAAGAGGGACCCGTCCTCTCACCGCTGGGTCACCTGCCGCGCTCCTTCGGCCCCGGAGGCAACGTCAACACGACAGCCCGGGAATTGCTCATAATGGCGCACGTCCTCCTCAACGAAGGAAAGGCGCCGAACGGGACCAGAATCGTCTCACCCGGCATCATCCGCGAGATGACGGAGTCGCGGGTCCCCATACCTGACCCGTACATGTTCGGGCCGGAATGGGCACTCGGCCTCATCGTGTGCGATTGGCACGGCCAAACCGTCTACGCCCACGACGGCAGCGCAGTCAGCCAGAGTGCCCGCCTGCGGATCCTGCCGGAATCGAACATCGCCGTCTCGATGCTGGCGAACGCCGGGCCGCGCGACAGCTTCTACCGGAAGGTGTTCAACGAAATCCTGGCCGACCTCGGCGTGGTCACGATCCCCGACCTGCCGGAGCCCGACCCGACCCTGGCCCTCGATCTGTCCAGATACGAAGGCTCCTATGAGCGCCCCGGCACCCGCTACCAAGTGACGGCCGAACGCGGAAAACTCCACCTCAAATTCACCCTGAACCCCATGGAGGCGCAACTCCTCAACAAACCAGAACAGCTCGACTACGAGCTGTCCCCGATCAGCGAGACCCACTTCTTGATGCCTTCGGACGATCCGCTCGAGGACCCTCAGACCGTCGCGATCTACGACTTCAAAAATGGTGCCGCACAGTATCTTCACATCAATTGCCGAGTGAATCCGAGAGTCAATGAGGAGGGGGCCACGGTGCACGTCATGGCTGTTTCCACGATTTCCGACAACGACGGCTTCTGGGATTCCCTGAAGAAGGCGTACGGCCGGCTTCCCAAGGGTGCCAAGTGGACGCTGGCGGTGGCGAGCACCGACGGGACCAAGGTGGTGAACGTCATCGTCCATGACTCGATCGACGGCGTCAGGAGCTTCTTCGAGGATCACGCCGGCCCCTTCGCTACGACGGAATACTTCGAGGCCGACGCGTCCAACGCGGTCGGCCTCCCGACGACGTAGCCGCTCCTTGCACTGCCGTCCGCCCAAGCCGCGATGACGGCGCACCATTCGGATCCATGCGACCGTTGTCCTGCTTAGGGGTACGTGCGGTCCTCGACCACTACGTTCAGGCCGCCCGCGCCCCGGGCCGTCGGGGACCGGCATCGGCGACCGGCTGGGCATCTCCAAGCGTGCCGACCTCGACGTCGACGCCGCCCTGGGCGGCGCTCAGGTTGCAGCCGTAGGCGAACGCCACCAGTGTGCCCTGCCGTACCTCCGCCTTGAGGGTCTCTGGCTCGTAGGCCAGCGCCTGCATGCTGAACACCGTGTCGACCGCGCGCATGGCGGCCTCGAGTGAGACAGCGTCCTCCATGTCGCCGCGGACGAGCTCGGCGCCTGCCGCACTCAGGTCCTTGGCCGCGGGCTTGCCGGGGTCGCGGACCTGCCATCCCTGCTTCGGCAGGTGCCTGACGGTCGCGCCACCCTGGTTGCCCGTGCCGCCGATGATCAAGGCGCGACTCATGACTCGACCACCGGAGTCGTCTGAGCGAGGGCGATCAGCCACCGTCCATCGTTCTTGACGAGCACGAACGTCAGTGCACCGCGTCGGCCGTCGTTGACGTGCTTGATCAGATTGGCCAGGGCCACGTCCTCACGCAGGAATGTGATGTTCAGCAACTCGTTCCTGGTGATGACGTCCTTCAGCGGTGTCTCCAGCGCCTTGGTCATGACCTCGCGCACCTGGTCACGGCCCTGCAGCCGGACACCGCCGAAGTTGACGAGTGACACGTTCTTGGCGAGCAGCCCGGTGAACCCGTCCACGTCGCTCTGTAGTTCTTCGGCGTCGCGGACGACCTGCTCGATCGCCGCTGTCTCGGTATTCATCCCCATGTCTCCACTGATCATCTCTGTTTGCGGAGCGATTCACTCCGGTGCAATGACGTTATATCGGAGTGGATCGCTCCGCAACTTGGTAGGCTTGCCGTGATGGCCACACGCAACGACCGCGCAGAACGCAACGACCGCGCGCTACTCCAAGCCGCCCGCGCCGTCCTCGCCGAGGACGGCGCACACGCCTCCGTCGCTACCATCGCCGCCAGGGCGGGAGTCGGCATCGGCAGCCTCTACCGGCGCTACCGGACCAAGGAGGAGCTGTTTCAACGGCTCAGCGTCCTATCCCTGGAGCACTGGATCGAGGCGGCCGAACAGGGCCTGGCCGACCCCGACCCGTGGGCCGGACTCGCCGGGTTCATCAAAGACAGCGTGGAGTTCGGCCAGGGAACGATGGCCCCGATCGCCGGGGCCATCGAGGTGACCGACGAGATGAGTGCGAAGTCCCGCCGCGGCGACGACCTGCTCGACGCCCTGGTGCGGCGCGCACACGGCGCCGGGACACTCCGCCCCGACGTCACCGTCACCGACATCTCACTCATGATCGAACAGCTCGGCCGCTCCCCGCTCGTCGACCAGCTCCGCAAACAAGGCAGGGACGACCTGCTTCCCGCGGCCACCCAGGCACGCGCGCGACTGATCACCATCGCGCTTGACGGACTGCGCTCCGGCTCCCCCGACCGGCTCCCCGGCGACCCCCCGGGCGAGGAGCTGTTCATCGCTCGCTGGGCTCCATCCTGATCGCCTGCGAGGGGTCTTGTGCGGCGGGGGCGCGGGTTGAGCAGGAAGGGAACGGCCTTGGGGAACATCGGTACAGCGGTTATCGGCGAGAACGATCATGGTCGGCCAGCACACTGATCCACTCCGCCGCCGGGGTTCGGCGAAACGCCGCCGGACGGCCCGGATGCCGGCTACGGTCCGGCCGTGCCGGTGGAGTTTCTGAGTGATGAACAGGCCGAGGCGTACGGGAAGTTCGCTGATGAGCCGACAAGACCTGAGCCGGAGCGGTTCTTCTTCCTGGACGACGTCGACCGGGACCTGATCGCGCTGCGGCGGACGAAGCACCATCAGTTGGGGTTCGCGCTCCAGATGTGCAGGGTCCGGTACGTGGGCCTGTTCCTGGAGGACCCTCTCGCGGTGCCGTGGCCCGTGGTGGAGCACCTCGCCGCGCGGCTCGGCATGGTAGATCAGCGGCCCGAACGCTGTGGCCAAGATCTGCCGCACCGCGTCCTGTGAGAACCCGTTCGCCGGCAGGACGACAGGAGCGCCGCCCCAAGCCACCAGGAAGTCACCACGGGCCGCAGTACCTGGCCCGTGGGCCACGAGACGGTGGCCCGGGCGTGGCCGCCGGCGAAGAAGAGCAGGAGGAATACCCCGGCATCGGCAAGCCCTGGACCCACCCGTGACCAGGCACGGGCCGCCGCTGCGCCTTTTCGGTGGGCATTTAGGCATGGCTTGTGCGTCTATTTCGCTCTTGATGCCCTCTCGGATGGTCGACTACGAGCCTGCCCTGGCCCGTCCTGTTCTTCCCGCCCCTCTCGGTGCGCCGACATCGGAGACTCGGCCGTTGATGGGAGGGCCGCGGCGATGCAGTCGAGGACGCGCTGGAGCCCGTGCCGGAACTGGTCGTCGCGGCTCAGGTGCGGCTGGCGCGCCTCCATCACGATCTTGGTGAAGATCGGGTACTCCCCGCTCTTCACCAGCCGGTCGATGTACGGGTAGCTCCGCGCCATCCACTCCGACTCGCTGAGCCCGCTGCGGCGGAATTCCTCGGCCGAGCTGATCTCCTCGCGGACGGTGCCCTCGATGTAGCTGTTCAGCATGGCCATGAGGCCGAGGTTGTCGTCGATGGAGACGAAGGCGTCGAGCACTCCCATCAGCCGTTCGATCAAGAGCAGCTGGTTGGGGCCGAAGCTGGGGAGTGACCGCTGCACGGTGGCGATCCACGGGTGCCTCAGCCACATGGCCCGCAGCCCGTCGGCGTAGCGGGTCAGGTCGGCGCGCCAGTCGCCCGAGGGCATGCCCGTGACGTCGATCTCGCCCATCAGCCGGTCGGCCATGAGCTCGACCAGGTTGTCGCGGCTCGGGACGTACCGGTAGAGCGACATCGCGCCCGCGCCGATCTCGGCGGCGATCCGCCGCATGGTGGCGACCTCAAGCCCTTCGGCGTCGGGGGTCCCGGTAGGCCCCGCGGGGATGGGCGCGCGGCGGTGTGGGGGGGGCGGGCCGCGCGCCCCGCCCCCCCGCAGCCCGAGCACCCCCCCAA
>NZ_JBEXGU010000137.1:0-25903 GCF_040607515.1 Streptosporangium sp. NPDC005286
TCTGCGGGACATGAATCCCTCCTCGACCTCGGCTTCCACAGCAAGAGGGGGAGAGCGCCCCACGGGCAACGCCACCCTAATCCAGCCGTTGCCCCTAAGCCCCCAAAAGCCACACGCCACGCGGACGCCCCCCGGAACGCCCCGGGCCGGATTCCGGTCCTACCGACCTGTGCCGGCAGCGGCGCCGAGCTTCCGATCCATCCCCGGAAAGTCATGAAACCGGGACGTACTAACTGAGCTACCGACAAGAGCTGACACACTTAAATAAACGCCATTCTTCCTTGGCCCGAAGAGCAGGGCGTCCCGGCCGGGCGCCGGTTAATCTTCTGGACAAGCGTGTCCCTAGCCAGCGAAGGGATCTGATGAACGCGATCCTGGTGGCCTCCAACCGCGGTCCCGTCTCCTTCACCCTCTCCGAGGACGGCTCCCTGTCCATGCGCAGGGGAGGGGGCGGCCTGGTGTCGGGCCTGTCGGAGGTCGCGAAGGACCTCGACGTCCTCTGGGTCTGCGCGGCGCTGTCCGACGGCGACCGCGGAGCGGTGCGGCTGGCGCCCGGCGGCCGTCTCGATCAGGCGGGCTATGAGACCGGGGCGCTGCGCATGCTCGACATCCCCCCGGCGACCTTCCACCGCGCGTACAACGCGGTCGCCAACTCCACGCTCTGGTTCGTCCACCATCTGCTGTACGACACCCCCAACAGACCGCATTTCGACGCCAGGTTCCGCAGGGAGTGGGAGTCGTACCAGGCGTACAACGAGGCGTTCGCGGTGGCGCTGGCCGAGGATGCCCCGCACGGGGCGCGGGTGATGGTGCAGGACTACCATCTGAGCCTGGTTCCGGCCATGCTCAGGGGGGAGCGGCCCGACCTGCGGGTGGCCCACTTCTCGCACACCCCGTGGGCCCCGCCCGAATACTTCAGCCTGCTCCCCGACGACGTCGCGGCCGAGGTCCTGGAGGGCATCCTGGGCGCCGACCACGCGGGTTTCCTGACCGCCCGCTGGGGCGGGGCGTTCATGGACTGCTGCGAGACCGTGCTCGGCGCCCGGGTCGAGCGCGCGAGCCGTACGGTCACGCACGAGGGCAGGACCACCCGGGTCGGCACGCACAGCCTGGGCGTGGACGGTAAGGCACTCTGGGCACGGGCCTCCGAGCCAGACGTGGAGTCGCACATGGCCGCGCTCCGCGCCCAGGTGGGCGACCGCAGGCTGATCGTGCGGATCGACAGGACGGAGCTGTCGAAGAACATCGTCAGGGGTCTGGTCGCCTACCGGGAGTTCCTCTCGGCCCACCCGGAGTGGCACGGCCGGGTCACCCACCTCGCCTTCGCCTACCCGTCCCGGCACGACCTGCCCGAATACCGCGAGTACACCGCGGCGGTGCAGCGCTGTGCCAAGGAGATCGAGGACGAGTACGCCACCGAGGACTGGGACCCGCTGATCCTCAACGTCGACGACGACTACCCGCGCTCGCTCGCCGCCTACCGGCTGGCCGACGTGCTGCTGGTCAACCCGATCCGCGACGGCATGAACCTGGTGGCCAAGGAGGGGCCGATCCTGTCGCCGGGCAGCGCGCTGGTGCTGTCGCGAGAGGCGGGCGCCGCCGCTGAGCTGGGCGAGCACGCGGTGACCGTCAATCCCTACGACGTCTCGGCCACGGCCGCCGCGCTACACGAGGGGCTGACGATGCCCGAGGCCGAGCGTGCCAGGAGGGGCGCCCTGCTGGCCACGGCGGCGACCGCGCTTCCGCCGCACCGGTGGTTCGCCGAGCAGCTCGACGCTCTCGGATAAGAACGGGAAGTTTCAGGCCCTCATGAGATAGTTTTCGCGGCTATCTAATTTTTTACCTACGGGGAGCCTGAATTGACCGCGATCGCTCCCGTCAGGCTGATCCGCGACCGCGCGACCTGGCTGATCTACCTGCAGCTCGGTGTCTTCGCCACCTATCTGTACGGCCTCAGCGCCGCGCTCCCACTGCTCCGCATCGACCAGGGCATCTCCCAGGCGGTCGCCGGGCTGCACGGGACCTCGATGGCCCTGGGCGGCATCATCACCGGCCTCGCCCTTCCCTGGTTGACGGGGAGAATCGGCCGCCGGGCCGTCACCTGGACCGGACTGGCCGGGATGAGCGTCGGCACGCTCCTGGTCGCGGCGGGCCCCACCACGCTGCCGATCACCCTCCTCGGCTACGGCGTCGCCAGCGGGATGGCCTCCATCACCCTGTACTCGGGCATGGCCGCGCTCGACGACCACCACGGTCCCGCGGGCCCGGCGGCGATCAGCGAGGCCAACGCGGTCTGCGTGATCGTCGGCATCGGGGTCCCCTTCGTGGTCAGCGCCGCCGCGCAGAGCGTCTTAGGCTGGCGGGCGGCGCTACTGGTGCCCGCCGTGCTGGCCGTGCTACTCGCGCTGCTCATGGGGCGCGTCTGGATTCCGGAGCGGGAGGATACGGCGGCCGGAACCGCCCCGGAGGCCGGGTCCCGCTTCGGCTGGCGCTTCTACCTGGCCGGGGCCGTGCTGTTCTGCTGCGTCGCGATGGAGTTCTGCTTCAACCTGTGGGCGGCCAAGCTGTTCTCCGACCAGACCGGACTGCCCGCGGCGGTGGCGGCGACCGCGGTCGCGGCGTTCACCGCCGGGTTGGCGGTGGGGCGGCTGGCCGGGGGGCAGTTGGCCCTGCGGGTGCCGCCGACCGCGCTGTTCATCGGGGCGCTCCTGGTCACCGCCGCCGGATGGGCGATCTTCTGGCTGAGCGAGGACCCGGTGTTCTCCTACGCGGGCCTGGCCGTATCCGGGCTGGGGGTCGCGCTGCACTTCCCGATGGCGCTGTCGCGGGTGCTGGCCGCCTCCGGCGGGCGGCGGGACCAGGCGTCGGCCCTGGCCTCGATCTTCGCCGGCCTGGCGGTGGGAAGCGGGCCGTTCCTGCTCGGCGCGCTGGCCGACGGGTTCGGCACCCAGCAGGCGTTCCTCATGGTCCCGGTCCTGATCGGGCTGGCCGTCGGAGGGCTACTGATCGGCTCCGGCAGGCGCGCCTGAGCGGGCGGGGCGGCGGTAACGCCCATCCGGCTGCGGCCTCACCCGCTCAGCGGGGCGCCTCTCCCTCGATGGCGTCGGCGATCGAGCTGAGAAGCTCCAGGACCCCCGGGGGCCCGTCCACCACGATGTCGGCCTCCACCTCGATCTCGGGCGACCCGCTGAACACCGTCACCCCCGGCAGCCCGGAGGCTCGTACCGCCGCGAACGCCGCGAGATCTCCCAGGTCGTCCCCGGCGAACAGCACGGACCTGGCGGCCCGCTCGCGCAGGAAGGCGCTCAGCGCCACCCCCTTGTCCATCCCCGGCGGGCGCAGCTCCAGCACGAACTTGCCCGGCTCCACCACCAGCCCGGCCTTGGCGGCCAGCGCGGCGACCGGCTCGCGCAGCGCCTCAAGCGTCGCCCACGGGTCGGCGGCCTGCCGGGTGTGCACGGCCATCGCCCGCTCCTTGTCCTCGACCCTGACCCCATCCCACCCCTCGACCAGCGCGGGGAGCCCCGCCCTGACCAGGTCGAGACCCGGGTGGACGGGCGGCGCGGCCAGCGCGCCCGCCTCCCAGCGTTCGAGGCCGTAGTGTCCGAGCACCACCAGGCCGGGCACGCCGGCCAGGGAGCCGTACTCGACGGCCGTGGCGGCCGGGCGGCCGGTCACGACCACCACGGCGCCGACCAGGCCGCCGAGCCTGGCCAGCACCTCGGGCCCACCAGGGTGGATTCTGGCCTCCGCGGGGTCGGAGACGATCGGGGACAGCGTGCCGTCGAAGTCGAGCCCGATCACCGCTCCCCCGGGGTCGGCCACGATCGCCTTCAGCCCGTCGGGCGGGTTCGCCGTCATGTCCGGTTCCTCTCCGTCTCCACGGTCTCATCGGCCTCGCCCTCCGGCGATCGCCCGCCTGACCGGTCGTACCCGGAGATCAGCAACGCAAGCCATCTTTTCTGGCTTCTCGGCCAATCCGGGCGCGCCTCATCAGTCCCACCCTCCGCGGCCGGTTGCCCGGCCGGTCGTACCCAGCATCAGGGGCGAAAGCCCGTCTTCCGGGCGGCTCGGTCGCTTCGGCGCGTCTCACGGAGCCGGCGCAGGCGCTTGACCAGCATCGGGTCGTGGGCAAGTGCCGCTGGTAGCTCGATGAGCTCACTGAGCAGCTGGTAGTAGCGCGTCGCGGAGATGTCGAAGGCCTCACGGACCGCCTGTTCCTTGGCGCCCGCATGGCGCCACCACCGGCGCTCGAAGGCGAGCAACTCCCGCTCCCTGTCGGTGAGAGCACGCGACGCGGGCTCTCGGGCAGCCCCGCCGCCGGCACTGTCACCGGGGGTCGGCTCGGTGTCCATGGCTTCCTCCTCGGTCGGGGCACATGGCGATGACACCGCGCACACGCGGCCCGAAGTCAGAATAGTCCGGAATTTCGCGCTGTTCATGACGGATGCGGAGCCGTACAGTCACCAAGTGTGACCTCTGTCATCAGCCTTCTCACCGACTACGGACTGGAAGACGGCTATATCGCCGCCTGTCACGGCGTGATCATCGGAATCTCTCCGGAGTCGCGAATCATTGACGTGTGCCATCTGGTGCCTCTGGGAGACGTACGGCGCGGTGCGGCGATCCTGGCCCAGACGATCACCTACCTGCCTCCCGGCGTGCACGTCGCCGCGGTGGATCCCAGCGGCTCGCGCAGGGCCGTGGCGGTCGAGGCCGGCGACCACGTGTTCCTGGGCCCGGACAACGGGCTGCTGTCGTGGGCGATCCACGCCAGCGGAGGCGCGCGGGCCGCCTACGAGCTGTCCAACGAGGAGTTCTTCCTGCCTCCTCTCTCGCCGACCTTCCACGGGCGCGACCTCTTCGCGCCCGTCGCGGCGCATCTGGCGATCGGGCGGCAGCCGGCCGAACTGGGGCCGGAGATCCCGGTAAACCGATTGATCTCGCTGCCCGCGCCCACCTCGACGGTCCAGGACGACTATGCCGAGGGGGAGGTGCTGTCGGTCAACCGGCACGGCAACGTCCAGCTGTCGATCGGCGCCGCCGACCTGGTGACGCTGGGCGTCTCACCGGGAGACACCCTGGTGGTCTGGCTGGGCGGATGGCGGCTCGCGGTGCCGTTCAGGGAGTCCTTCACCGCGGTCCCTCCCGGGGAGGTCGTGGCCTTCACCGACTCGGTCGGACTGGTCGCGCTGGCGATCAACTCCGGCGACGCCTCCCAACGACTGGGCCTGCCGCCGGGAGCCCGCGTGCGTCTCTCACCCGCGCCATGACATGTGGGTCGGCGGCCGGCCCACGGATTTCCGCCGGGCCCGCTCCCCGAAGGGGGGATGTTACCTAGCAAGCGCTTGTGTCATATTGGCCCTATGACCGCACCCGTGATCAACGGCTGGTTCACCGTGGACGGCGGCACCGCGCACCTGCTCGGCACCCGCTGCGCGGACTGCCGGACCGTCTACTTCCCGCCCCGGACGGGCTTCTGCCGCAACCCGTACTGCGACGGCGAGGACCTGGCGGAGACGCGCATGCCGCGCCGGGGCACCGTGTGGTCCTACACCAACTCCTGCTACCCGCCGCCCGCCCCGTTCGTGACCGCCGACCCCTATGTTCCCGTCACCCTCGCGGCGGTGGAACTGGCGGGGACGGGGATCGTCGTGCTCGGCCAGGTCAAGGACCTCACGGTGGACGACCTGCGGGTGGGCATGGAGCTCGAACTGACCACGGGCCCGCTCGCCGACGGCCCGCTGGTCTGGATGTGGGGCGCCCCCGGCACCCCCGGCACCACAGCGGAGCGGCAGAACGGGGAGAGTTCATGAGCGACGTCGTCATCCTCGGCGCGGGAATGCACCCCTGGGGCAAGTGGGGGCGGCCCTTCGTCGAGTACGGGGTGGCGGCGGCCAGGGCCGCGCTGCGCGACGCGGGTCTGGAGTGGACGGACGTGCGGTTCGTGGTGGGTGCCGACACCATCAGGAACGGCTACCCGGGCTTCGTCGCTGGCGCCACCTTCGCCCAGGCCATGGGCTGGAACGGGGCGCGCATCGCCTCGTGCTACGCGGCGTGCGCCTCGGGCGCGCAGGCGCTGGACATCGCCAGGACCCGCATCCTGGCCGGCCTCTGCGACGTGGCGCTGGTCGTCGGTGCCGACTCCACGCCGAAGGGGTTCTTCGCGCCGGTGGGCGGCGACCGCCCCGACGACCCCGACTGGCTCAGGTTCCGGCTGCTCGGCGCCACCAACCCGGCGTACTTCGCGCTCTACGCGCGCAGGCGGATGGCCCTGTACGGCGACACCGCCGAGGACTTCGCCGCCGTCAAGGTGAAGAACGCCCTCGCCGGCTCGACGAACGAGAACGCCCGTTACCGCAGGACCGTCACCGCCGCGCAGGTGCTCGCCTCCCCCCTGGTGGCCGACCCGCTGCGGTTGATGGACATCTGCGCCACCTCCGACGGCGGCGCCGCGCTGGTCCTGGCCTCCGCGGAGTTCGCCCGCCGCCACGGCGTGAGCCGCCCGGTACGGCTCGCGGCCGTCTCCACGGTGACACCGTCCTTCCCCAGCACCGTGCTCGAACTGCCGGACTTCGCCACCGACTCCACCGCGGCGGTGCCGCCCCCCGAGCGCCCGTTCCGCGCCGCCATCGCCCACGCCGCCTACGAGGAGGCGGCCCTGGGCCCCGACGACCTGTCGTTCGCCGAGGTGTACGACCTGTCCACCGCGCTGGAACTCGACTGGGTCGAGGACCTCGGCCTCTGCGCGCGGGGCGAGGCCGCGAAGCTGCTGCGCGCCGGAGACACCGCGCTCGGCGGCCGGATCCCGGTGAATCCCTCCGGCGGGCTGGCCTCCTTCGGCGAGGCGGTCCCCGCCCAGGCCATCGCCCAGGTCTGCGAGCTGACCTGGCAGTTGAGGGGCGTGGCGGGAGCCCGGCAGGTGGAAGGCGCCCGGATCGGGCTGGCGATCAACCAGGGTCTGTTCGGCCACGGCTCTTCGATCATTGCCACAAGCTGACCATTCTTGACCCTCCCCAAAGCATGTCGCTGGATAGTCTCACTCCCGTTACTTTGAGTAGCCGCGCGCAGACGGTCCGTTCCAGAGACCCCAGACACTGCCGCGATTTCCTTCCAGGGGGAACCACACATGATTCGTCGTCTTCTCATCACTTCCGCGTGCGTCGGCATCGCCGTCCTCGCACCGGCCGTGGCCGCTTCCGCGTCCACGTCCTCCACCACCTCCACCACCAAGGCCGCGACCAAGTCCGTGGCCAAGGCCAAGGCCGCCAAGGCCGACTGCTGCGGCGTCGGCGTCGTCAGCGCGCCGCTCGCCGTCGCCTGCCCGACCACCGTGGTCGCGGCTCCCACCGTGGTCGCGGCTCCCGTGTACGGGGGCGGCATCTACGGCGGCGGCGTCTACGGGGCCGGCTGCGGCGGCGTCTACGGCGGCGGGATCTACGGCGGCGGCGTCTACGGCGGCGGGATCTACGGCGGCGGCGTCTACGGCGGCGGCGTCTACGGGGGCGGCGTCTACGGCGGCGGCATCGGCGGCGGCATCCTCGGCGGCGGCATCGGCCGGGGCAACAACATCGTCGGCGGTGGCAACGTGATCAGCAGCGGTAGCGGAGTCGGCCACGGCGTCGGCATCGGCGGCCTCGTCGGCATCGGCGGCGTCGGCGTCGACATCCTCTAGTAAGGCGGCATCCTGCCGTAGCACAGCAGGGCGCGGCCCCCACATCTCGTTGTGGGGGCCGCGCCTTCCGCTTCTCCTGACCCTGCTACGCGTGTGTCACGTCGTGGGTCTCGGCGAAGTGGCAGGCGCTCGCGTGCGCGGTGCCCGGCCGGATCCGCAGCGGCGGCTCCTCGACGGCGCAGATCTCCGCCGCCTTCCAGCACCGCGTACGGAATCGGCAGCCCGACGGCGGGTTGGCCGGGGACGGCGGGTCGCCTTGGAGGATGATCCGTTCGCGCCGCTCCCGCCCTTCCGGGTTGGGCACCGGCACGGCCGACAGCAGCGCCTGGGTGTAGGGATGGGCGGGCCGGTCGTAGATCTCGGTCTCCTTGCCGAGTTCGACCATCTTCCCCAGATACATCACTCCGACCCGGTCGGAGATGTGCCGGACCACCGACAGGTCGTGGGCGATGAAGACGTAGGCGAGGCCGAACTCGTCCTGCAGCCGTTCCAGCAGGTTGACGACCTGCGCCTGGATCGACACGTCCAGCGCGGAGACCGGCTCGTCGCACACGATGATCTCGGGCTGGAGCGCGAGCCCTCGGGCGATGCCGATGCGCTGGCGCTGGCCACCGGAGAACTGGTGCGGGTAGCGGTTGACGTGGTCGGGGTCCAGCCCCACGACCTCCAGGAGTTCCTGCACCCTGCGGCGCCGGTCGCCCTTGGGGGCCACGTCCCGGTGGATCTCGAACGGCTCGCCGACGATGTCGCCCACGGTCATCCGGGGGTTCAGCGAGGTGTAGGGGTCCTGCATGACCATCTGGATGTTGCGGCGGACCCGCTTGAGTTCGCCGCCCCTGGCCTGGGCGACCTCCCTGCCGTTGATCCTCACCGATCCCGAGGTGGGCCGCTCCAGCGCCATCAGGAGCTTGGCCAGCGTGGACTTGCCACAGCCCGACTCCCCCACGATGCCGAGCGTCTCGCCCCGGCGCAGGTCGAAGGAGACCCCGTCGACCGCCCTGATCGCGCCGATCTGCCTGCGCACCACGACGCCCCGGGTCAGCGGGAAGTGCTTGACCAGGTCACGAACCTCAAGGATCGGCTCACTCGTGGCTGCCATCGAGGACCTCCCTCCAGTAGTGACACGCGCTGGCGCGGGTGGGGCCGATCTCGTACAGCGGGGGCGCGTCGGTGACACAGTCGTTCTGGCGGTAGGGGCACCGGGGGTGGAAGGAACAGCCCGAGGGCATGTCGAGTAGGTTCGGCGGCATGCCCTTGATGGCGAGAAGCTCCTGCCCCTTCCGATCGCCCCTGGGAACCGAGTCGAGCAGGCCCTTGGCGTACGGGTGGGCGGGCTTCCGGTAGATGTCGTGCACGGGGGCCTTCTCCACGATCCGCCCGCCGTACATGACCGCGATCCTGTCGGCGACGTCCGCCACCACACCGAGGTCGTGGGTGATCAGGATCAGGCCCATGTCGCTCTCGCGCCGCAGCTCGGCCAGCAGCTCCATGATCTGGGCCTGCACCGTCACGTCGAGGGCCGTGGTCGGCTCGTCGGCGATCAGCACCTCCGGGTCGAGCGCGATCGCCATCGCGATCATGATGCGCTGGCGCATCCCCCCGGAGAACTGGTGCGGGTAGTCGTGCACCCGCTGCCTGGCACCGGGGATGCGGACCCGGTCCATCAGCTCGATCGCCTTCCTCTCCGCGTCACGCCTGGAGGCACCCCGGTGCACCCGGAACATCTCGCCGATCTGGAACCCGACGGTGAACACCGGGTTCAGCGCGGAGAGCGCGTCCTGGAAGATCATCGCGATCCGCCGGCCGCGGATCCGGGAGCGTGCCTTCTCGGGCAGCCCGAGCAGGTCCGTGCCCCGGAAGCGGATCTCCCCTCGGGAAACGCGGGCCGGCGGCGTGTCGAGGATGCCCATGATGGCCTGTGCGGTCACCGACTTGCCCGAGCCCGACTCGCCGAGCACGGCGAGCGTCTCCCCGGGGTTCAGCGAGTAGCTGACCCCGTTGACCGCCCTGACCACGCCCTGCCTGGTCGTGAACTCCACGTGCAGGTCGTCGACGGCGAGCAGCGGCTCGCCGCCGGGAGCCTGGCCGGCCGGCATCACCGGTGTCGAGGTCTTCTTCACGGGTCCCCTACCGCAGCTTCGGGTCGAGGGCGTCGCGGACGGCGTCGCCCAGCATGATGAAGGCCAGCACCGTCAGGCTCAGGAACAGTGCCGGGAACAGCAGCGGCCACGGAGCCTCCAGGAAACGCTCCCTGGCCTCGGAGATCATGAGCCCCCACGAGATGTCGGGCGAGCGCAGGCCCACCCCGAGGAACGACAGGCCGGCCTCGGCGGCGATGAAAGTGCCCAGGTTGATCGTGGCGACCACGATCACCGAGGCGGCCGCGTTCGGCAGGATGTGCCGGAACATGATCCTCGGCGCGGAGGCGCCGAGCGCCCGCGCCGCGAGCACGTAGTCCTGGCCCTTGGCGGTGATCACCGCCGCCCGCATGATCCGGTACGTCATCGGCCAGGCCAGCACCGCCAGCGCGAGCATGACCGTCCACACGTTGCCCGTGCGGAAGATCGCCAGGATGAGCAGGGCGCCGAGGATCGACGGGATCGCGAAGAAGATCTCCGTGATCCGGGAGAGCAACGTGTCCAGCGCACCGCCGCTGAACCCGGCGAGGAGGCCGAGCAGACCGCCCACCAGCGCGGTGACGACCGTGGTGCTCAGGCCGACGACCATCGAGTTACGGGCGCCGTGGACGACGCGGGAGTAGACGTCGCAGCCGAGGTTGTCGGTGCCGAACCAGTGCACGGCGCTCATGCCCTGCCTGGCCTGGGCCAGATCGCAGGTCGCGGCGTCGAACGGGTTCGCCGAGGTGAACAGCGAGGGGAACGCCGCCATGGCCACCAGGACACCGATGAGGACCGCCGAGCCGACGAAGAGCGGCCGGCGGCGCAGGTCGTACCAGGCGTCGGTCCACAGGCTCGCGGCCCTGGGCGGTCTGGACGGCCTGGACGTTCTCACGTGCCTTCCCGGTCCACCGTTCCGGCGCTTCTTGACCGGGGCAAGGGCGTCACTCATAGCGGATCCTCGGGTCGAGCACGGCGTAGAGCAGGTCGACGACCAGGTTGGCCAGGATGTAGATCAGCACCAGCACCGTCACGATGCCGACGACCACCGGCTGCTCGCGCAGGTAGACGGAGGTGAACAGCTGCTGGCCGATTCCCGGCAGGTTGAAGATCGTCTCGGTGATCACCGCACCGCCCATCAACGCGCCGAGATCGGCACCGAGGTAGGTGATCAGCGGGATCAGCGCGTTGCGCAGCGCGTGCCGGCCGACGACCCGGCTCCTGGGCAGGCCCTTGGCCACCGCGGTGCGGATGTAGTCGGCGCGCATGATCTCCACCAGGCTGTTCCTGGTGAGCCGGGTGAGGTAGGCGATCGACGTCCCGGCGAGCACGAAGCCGGGCAGCAGGTAACTGCGCCAGCCCTCCGACACGCCCGCGACGGGGAAGAGGTCGATCCCGGCCTGCTTGAGTCGCACGCCCAGCAGCAACTGGAGCACGAAGCCGGTGACCAGGACGGGCACCGAGATCAGCACCAGCGTGGCGGCGAGGATCAGCGAGTCGCCGGCCCTGCCGTGGCGCAGCGCGGCGTACAGGCCGAGGCCCACGCCGATGACCGCCTCCATCACCAGGGCGGTCACCGCCAGGTTGATGGTCACCTGGAACTTGCCCGCCATGATGTCGCCGACCCCGACGCCGGCGAAGGTGGTGCCGAAGTCGCCGCCCGGCAGGCCGGCGATGTAGTGCCAGTACTGCACCAGGAACGGATCGTTCAGGTGGTACTGCTCTCGCAGGATTTTGACGATGTTGGGGTCCATGCGCTTCTCGCCCGCCAGCGCCGCGATGGGGTCACCGTGCAGCGCGAAGACGATGGCGTAGATGAGCAGGGTGGCGCCCAGCAGGACTGGTATCGCCTGGATCAGGCGCCGGAGAACGTAACGGCCCATTCAAGCCTCCCGTACGTGCCCGGGGTGATTCGCGGACCGGCGGGTCGCGCGGTGCGGTGAGATCACCCCCGGGCTTCCGGTGGGGCCGGGCTCCCGCCCGGCCCTCAGCCGGTCGTCAGCCGGTCTTCTCGACCTCGGTCCACTTGATCTGGTTGAGCAGATCGATCTTCACGCCCTTGACGTTCTGGGAAAATGCGCCGTTGGTCCGGTAGAAGTACACCGGGATGTAGGGCATCTCCCTGATCAGGATGTCGTCGGCCTGCTGGTAGAACTTCAGGCCCTCCTCCTGCGTCCGGGCGGAGTCGCCCTTGGCGAGGAGCGCGTCGAACTCCTGGTTCGACCAGCCGGCGTAGTTGGCACCGGTCTTGATCGCGATGGTGGAGAAGATCGGGGTCAGGTAGTTCTCCGCCGAGGGGTAGTCGATCGCCCAGCCCATGCGGAACATGCCGCCGTAGGTCTTCGCGTCGAGCTCGTCGAGGATCCCGCCGAACTTCTCGAACGGCTTGACCTTCACCTCGACCCCCAGGTTGGCGCGGAGGCTGTTGGCGACGGCCTCGATCCACTCCTTGTGCGGGCCGTCGGAGTTGTAACCCAGTTCCAGGGTCTTGGGGCCGTTGTTGGCGGTGTACTGCTCGTTGGCCTTGGCCGGGTCGTAGACGCAGGCCGCGCAGGCGCCGGCACGGTACCCGTCGAGCAGCGGGTTGATGAAGTCGTCCGCCGAGGCCCGCGTGCCGGAGAAGACCTTGTCGGCGATGGTCTCGCGGTCGATGGCCATGGAGATGGCCTCGCGGACCTTCACGTTCGCGTACGTCTTGTTGTACTGCATGGGGAAGCCGATGTAGGCGACGCCGGCGTCCGCCTGGTCCAGGTAGCGCTCGCCGAACTCCGACTTGGCCCTGGCGATCGCGGACGGGGGCAGCGAGTCGTGGATGTCGAGGTTGCCCGCGGCCAGGTCGTTGAACGCGGTCTCCGAGCTCGTGTAGAGCTTGAACTGGAGCTTGGTGAACTTCGGCTTCGTCCCGGGGAACTTGTCGTACCGGGTGAGGTCGATCGACTGGTCGGTGCCCTTGTTGAACGGCTTGTCGAACTGGAAGTAGCCCTGGCCGATCGGCTTCTTGGCGTACTCCTCGGTGATCCTGCCGTCGGCGCCGAAGGCCGCCTTGGGCAGCGGGTAGAACGCCGTGTAGCCCAGCATGGTCTTGAACTGGGAGAACGGCTTGCTGAGGGTGACCCTGAAGGTGCTCTCGTCGACGACCTTCAGGCCTTTCATCTTCTTGGTGGAGACGGTCCTGCCCTCACCCGGGTTCAGGTCGGCCCAGCCGTCGATCCGGCTGAAGAAGCCGTTGGCGCTCTGCGCGTTGTCCTGGTTGGCCGCGTAGTTCCACGCGTCGACGTAGTTCTGCGCGGTCAGCTTCTCGCCGTCGTGCCAGGTGTAGCCGGGCTTGAGGCTGACCGTCCACACCCTGTTGTCCTTCGACTCGATCGACTCGGCGACCTCGTCCACGACCTGCCTGTTCTCGTCGTAGCTGACCAGCGGCGCGAAGACGGCGGCCAGGACCTCCGCCCCCTCGGACTCGGTGGTGTCACCTGGGTAGAAGAGCTTCTGCGGCTCGCCGAGCTCCATCCGAACCGGCAGGTCGCCCGAGGCCGTACCGCCGCCCGAGGACGCCGAGTTGCCGCACGCGGCCAGCGCGAGGGCGAGTAGCGCGGCGCCGGCGGTGAGCCGCGCACCCTTGGTAACGCGCATTGCGGTAGACCCTCCTTTTTCAGGCTCGCGTCGACACGGAGATCCGCAGCCCGAGCAGCACGAAGGAGGATCTTCTGGTCCCTGCCTCCCGCCACCCCGGTCCGGGCACTGACGTCACACCGGCCGGTCGCGGCTGTTCCGCACCGCTCCACACCGATTCGCATCTGTGATGTTGCAGTTCGGTCACGCATGAACCGGTTCGGCGTTGTATGTCCGCCAACTCGACGAAGCCAAGATCCCAGACGCCCCTAAAGAGGACATGCAGGGATACATATATCAATAACGGTCAGGCCAAACTACCCTCATGCCGACAGTGCTCGCATCCATTGCCTTTCCCTGCCCCCGAGCTGGGCCCACTCTGGCCGGGGCGCGAAAGAGCCGGTCGCTCGCAGGCGGAGCGCACAATTACCCTGGAACCTCTTTCCCGGAGATCCCGTCCAATGTGTGCGGCAGGACGCCGCCGCAGGCGCTTCATCCACCCACATCCAATAGAGTCCTTGCCATGAGCCAGCCGGAATCCGCGATCGCGGACGCCCAGGCGGGCGGCCCGAGTAACGGCACCCCAGAGCCGCTGGCCAAGCTCGCCGCGCGTTACGGACTTCGGCGTGCCATCGCACGCCCGAGTCTGCTCGTCTACCTACGCCAGCTGTGGGAACGACGGCATTTCGTCATGACGTACGCGACCTCGCGTAACGTCTCGAAGTACAGCAACTCAGCCCTGGGCCAGCTCTGGCAGGTCCTCACCCCGCTGCTGAACGCCGCGATCTACTTCCTGATGTTCGGCCTGATCCTGGGCGCGAGCAAGGGCATCACCAACTACCCGGCCTTCCTCATCACCGGGATGTTCGTCTTCACCTACACGCAGCGCTCGGTGAGCGGCGGCGCCAAGGCGATCTCCGGCAACCTGTCGCTGATCCGGGCCCTGCACTTCCCGCGCGCCGCGCTCCCGCTGGCCTACACGATCCAGGAGTTCCAGCAACTCCTGATCTCGATGGGCGTGCTGTTCGCCCTGGTGCTGGTCACCGGCGAGCCGATCACCCTGCTGTGGCTGCTGATCCCGGTCGCCCTGGCACTGCAGACGATGTTCAACGTCGGCGCCAGCCTGGTGCTCGCCAGGGTCGGCTCCACCGCCCGCGACCTGAACCAGTTGCTGCCCTTCATCATGCGCACCTGGCTCTACGCCTCCGGCGTCTTCTTCTCCATCGAGGACAAGGTGGTGGGGCCCAACGGTGCCGGCCTCCCCCAACTGGTCGCCGACATCATGTACTTCAACCCCGCCGCCGCCTACATCGAGCTCATGCGGGACCTGCTCATGCAGACCCACCCGCCCCGGCCCTACATCTGGGCGGTCTGCGTATTCTGGGCAGTGTTCGCTCTGCTCGGCGGCTTCTGGTACTTCTGGCGAGCCGAGGAGAAGTACGGCCGTGGCTGAGTTGACCGAGGAGCTGTCCCGAGTGAAGGCCGAGGAGCCCGCCGTGCCCAGCACGGATGTCAGGGTGCATCCCAACCCCGAACCCGCCAAGGACGCCCAGGAGGGCACCCCCACGGTCATCGTGGACGACCTGCACATCATCTACCGGGTCTACGGCGCGGCCAGCGACGTGGAGAAGGGCAACGCCGTCAACGCCCTGATGCGCCTCGTCAAGCGCCAGGGACGGCCGCAGATGAAGGAGGTGCACGCCGTGCGCGGCGTCTCCTTCGTGGCCCGTCACGGCGACGCCATCGGCATCATCGGCCGCAACGGCTCCGGCAAGTCCACCATGCTGCGCGCCATCGCCGGGCTGCTGCCCCCGCACTCCGGCGCCGTCTACACCAACGGCCAACCCTCCCTGCTCGGCGTCAACGCCGCGCTGATGCGCGAGCTCACCGGCGAGCGCAACATCGTGCTCGGCTGCTACGCGATGGGCATGAACCCCGCGCAGGTCAAGGAGAAGTACGACGACATCGTCGACTTCTCCGGCATCGGGGAGTTCGTACAGTTCCCCATGTCCACCTACTCCTCGGGCATGGGCGCCAGGCTCCGCTTCGCCATCGCCTCGGCCAGGTCCCACGACGTGCTGCTCATCGACGAGGCGCTGGCCACCGGCGACCGCGAGTTCCGGCGCAAGAGCCAGGACCGGATCAAGAAGATGCGCGACGAGGCCGGCACCGTCTTCCTGGTCGCCCACAACCTCGACGTGATCGAGGAGACCTGCAACCGGGTCATCTGGTTGCACAAGGGCAAAATCAAGATGGACGGCGACCCGCAGACGGTCCTCGCCGCCTACAACAAGGTCTGATCGCCGGGCAAGATGAGGAGCGACCGAAAAGACGCTCCCATCGGAGGTGAATCGTGTCCACCCGGCCACCGATTCCGTACGACTTCCTGCCCCAGGTTCCCGCGCTGACCGTCGAAAGCGACGACATCCGCGACGGAGAGCGCCTGGCTCCGGCCCAGGTGTTCAACGACTGGGGATTCAACGGCCAGAACGTCTCGCCCCACCTGCGCTGGTCCGGCGCGCCCGAGGGCACCCTCGGCTACGCCGTGACGTGCTTCGACCCCGACGCGCCCACCGGCAGCGGGTTCTGGCACTGGCTGCTGTTCGACATCCCGGCGGACGTGACCGAGCTGGCCGCCGGCTCGGGGGCCGGTGACGGCGGTGTGGGGGTGCACGGCCGCAACGACTACGGCGTCACCGCCTACGGCGGCGCCGCGCCGCCCCCCGGATATCCGCACCGCTACATCTTCGCGGTGCACGCCCTCGACGTGGAGAAGCTCGGCCTCGGCGCCGACGCCTCGGCCGCCGTGCTGGGTTTCAACATCACCGCCCACACTCTGGCCCGCGGATACGTCGTCCCCGAGTACGAGAGCTAGCCGACTGGGCGTGACACAGGAGGCAATGGACTGACAGCGTGTTCGGTGTTCCGGTATGATTCGAACGTTGTTTCGATCCAAGGAAGCCGTCATGGAGTGGGGGCGCGCGATGCGAGAGCTGTCCACCGCGATCGACCACCTGTCCGTCGAGGACCCATCAGAGATTCCACGTCTCCAGCTCACCGAGCAGCTCATCGAGCTGCACTGGCAGATGGCCAGGCTCCAAGCTGAGATCGCCCGCCGCACCTCCGTGCGACGCCCGGGTCGCTGAGACGGCGGGGAGGCCAACCGGTTTCCCCGCCGCCACAGACGACGAACAAGTCTCGCGATATATCTTAAGTAGTCGTACACTCGCGTCATGACGTCTCATGACCCCGTTCTGCGCGCCTCCGACGCCGATCGCGACCGCGTGGCCGCGGTGCTGGGCGAGGCGCTCGCCACCGGCCGCCTGACCAGCGTCGAGCACGCCGACCGCCTGGACATCGCCTACCGCGCCGTCACCGTGGACGACCTCGCCCCCCTCACCGGCGACCTGCTCGACGTCGTGGCCCCCGGCCGCGAATCCGCCACCGAGCGGCAGCAGGTCGGAGCCGTCTTCAGCAAGGTCGTGCGTGGCGGGCGCTGGCTCGCCGGGCGGCACACCACGCTGAGCGCCACCTTCGGCGCGTTGATCGTCGACCTGTCCGAGGCCGTGCTCCCCGGCAGGGAGATCACCCTGGAGGTCAACTCCCTCTGCGGCAAGCTGATCGTCAGGGTTCCGGAGAACGCCCACGTCATCGACGAGGTCAGCGGCATGTTCGCCAAGAGACACGTCTCGGGCGGCCGGGGCGGCGAGGGCTCCCCCGTCATCCGGGTCGTCGGCCGGGCCACCTTCGGGAAGATCATCGTCTCCCGGGAGAGAACCGACTGGAATCTCCCCGGCACTCCCTGATCACCCCGGCGGAACATTCCGCTCCCGGGGCCGCCTACGATGCGGACAAACCATCCCGCACGAGGTGACCGCTTGCCTGAGACCAATGCTCCCGGCACCATGCCGATCGCCCTTGACGCGATGGGCGGTGACCACGCCCCCGGCGAGATCGTGGCGGGAGCCGTGCGGGCGGTGCGAGAGCACGGGATCTCCGTCGTGCTCGTCGGCGCCCCCCGCCCGCTGTCCGAGGCGCTCTCCGACCACGACGCGACCGCCGAGATCCCCATCGTCCGGGCCGAGGAGGCGCTGGCCATGGACGAGGGTGCCCTCGCCAGCCTGCGCCGCCCGCGCTCCAGCATCGCCGTCGCCTGCCACCTCGTCCGGCGGGGTGACGCCTGCGCCGTGGTCTCCGCCGGGTCCACCGCCGGGATCGTGGCCACCGGAAAGCTCCGGCTCCGCGGCCAGCCCGGCGTGCTCAGGCCCGCCATCGCCGTCGCCCTGCCAACCAGACCCACCCCGACCGTCCTGCTGGACGCCGGGGCGAACTCCGAGGTCAAACCCGAGATGCTGGTGCAGTTCGCGCACCTCGGCGCCGCCTACGCCGAGACGGCCCTGGGCGTCGAGAACCCCAGGATCGGCCTGCTGACCATCGGCAGCGAGCCGGAGAAGGGCAACAAGCTCGTCAAGCGTGCCCACGAACTGCTGTCGGCCGCCCCCGGCCTCGACTTCTCGGGCAACGTCGAGGGCCACGACCTGCTCACCCGTACCGTGGACGTCATCGTCGCCGACGGATTCACCGGCAACGTGGCGCTCAAGACCATGGAGGGCAGCGTCCGCTACGCCTTCGCCGAGCTCCGCGAGACGGTCAGGGGGAGCCGGACGGCCAGGGTGGGCGGCCTGCTGCAGAAGAGACGCATCAGAGAGCTCTACCGGCGGCTCGACCCCGAGGTCCACGGCGGGGCCGTGCTGCTCGGCCTGAACGGCACCGTGGTCATCGCGCACGGCGCCGCACGCGCCAGGGGGGTGAGCGCCGCCTGCGTGCTCGCGGCCAAGCTGGCCCACGAGGGCGTGGTGAACCGCATCGGCGAGCGCCTCGCCGCCGTACCCCGCCCGCACCGCCTCTGGTGACATGTCCCGAACCCCCGGCCACCACCTGCGCCACCACCTATGCCGCCTCCGGTGACACTGCTCGAACATGCCGCCAACCTGCGGTGATATTTGCGGCGCATCAGGGGACGTATTCCACCGAATTCTCCGACCCCGCGTACCCTTGAGTCCCAGTCGATCGGCAGGGGGCCGTGTGGAGCAGGTGACACAGCGTGGGCTGACCTCGGCGGAGGTCGCCGAGCGCGTGGCCCTCGGGCAGGTCAACGACGTCAGGCGCCGATCGAGCAGATCGGTCTCGGCGATCTTCAGAGCCAACATCCTCACCCTCTTCAACGGGGTGATCGGCGTGCTCTGGGTGCTGATCATGATCTTCGGGGAGTGGCGGGACGGCCTCTTCGGCCTGGTGATCGTGGCCAACGCGGGCATCGGCATCATCCAGGAGCTCCGCGCCAAGCGCACCCTCGACCGGCTCGCCATCGTCAACGAGGCTCCGGTCAAGGTCCGCAGGGACGGCTCGGAGACCGAGATCCCGCCCCGGCAGGTGGTGCTCGGCGACCTCATCCTGCTCGCGCCCGGCGACCAGCTGCTGGTCGACGGCGAGACCGTTGACTCCGACGGGCTGGAGGCGGACGAGTCCCTGCTCACCGGCGAGGCCGACCCGGTGCACAAGCTGCCGGGCGACGAGGTCCTGTCCGGCAGCTTCGTGGTCGCCGGCCGGGGCTCCTACGTCGCGACCAGGGTGGGCGGCGACGCCTACGCGGCCAGGCTCGCCGAGGAGGCCAGCGCGTTCAGCCTGTCCCACTCGGAGCTGCGCGACGGCATCACCCGGTTCATCAAGTACGTGACCTGGCTGGTCATCCCGATCGGTGCCCTGCTCACCTGGAGCCAGGTCAGCAGGCGGACCGGCATCGGCGAGGCGGTCACCAGCACGGTCGCGGGCATCGTCACCATGATCCCCGAGGGCCTGGTCCTGATGACCAGCATCGCCTTCGCCGTCGGCGTGATCCGGCTGGGCAGGCGCCGCTGCCTGGTCCAGGAGCTCCCCGCGATCGAGATCCTGGCCCGGGTCGACACGCTCTGCCTCGACAAGACCGGCACGCTCACCTCGGGCGGCATGGAGCTCGGTGAGGTCCGCAGGCTCCGCGACGACCTGCCCGTGCCCGAGGCGCTGGGCGCGCTGGCCAACCTCGACCCCGACCCCAACCCCACGGCCCGAGCCATCCAGACCCGCCACCCCGACTCCCCCGGCTGGACCGTCACCGCCAAGGTCCCCTTCTCCTCGGCCCGCAAGTGGAGCGGCGCCGCGTTCGACGGGCACGGCTGCTGGGTCCTGGGCGCCCCCGACGTCCTCCTGCCGCCCGGCACCCCGGCATACACCGAGGCAGGGGCCCTCGCCGCCACCGGTCTGCGGGTGCTCGCCCTGGGGAAGGTCGCCTCGCTGCACGACCCCGACGACCTCGGCACCATCGAGGCCGCGGCCATCGTCGTGCTCAGGCAGCGGGTCCGTCCCGAGGCGGCCGAGACCCTCGCCTACTTCGCCGAACAGGGCGTCACCGTCAAGGTCATCTCCGGCGACAACCCCGAGTCGGTGTCGGCCATCGCCACCTCTCTCGGCATCCCCGGCGGGGAGCGCGCGGTGGACGCCCGTACCCTGCCGGATGACAACCCCGAGAAGCTCGCCGAGATCATGGAGGCCAACACCGTCTTCGGCCGGGTCAGCCCGCACCAGAAACGGCTGTTCGTCGGCGCGCTCCAGTCGCGCGGGCACACGGTCGCGATGACCGGCGACGGCGTCAACGACGTGCTCGCGCTCAAGGACGCCGACCTCGGCGTGGCGATGGGCTCCGGCAGCGGCGCCACCCGGGCGGTCGCCCAGATCGTGCTGATGAACGACAGCTTCGCCGGCCTGCCCTCCGTGGTGGGCGAGGGCCGGCGGGTGCTGGCCAACATCGAACGGGTCGCCGGCCTCTTCCTCACCAAGACCTTCTACGCGATCGTGCTCTCCCTGCTCACCGGGGTCATCGGGCTCGCCTTCCCGTTCGCCCCCCGGCACTCCACGCTGATCAACGCGCTGACAATCGGCATCCCCGCGTTCTTCCTCGCGCTCGCGCCGAGCAACGAGCGCGCCAGGAGCGGCTTCGTGCCACGCGTGCTCCGGCTGGCGGTCCCCGCCGGGATCATCTGCGCCGCCGCCGTCTACCTGTCGTACTGGATCGCCCAGAGCGGGGCCGCCACCCTGGCGGAGAGCCGCACCTCGGCGGTGATCACGCTGTTCGTCGCCGCCTGGTGGGTGCTGGCCCTCGTCGCCCGCCCGTACGTCTGGTGGCGGGTCGCGCTCGTGGCCTCCATGGCCGGGTTGTTCGCCCTCACCCTCGCCATCCCGTTCACCCGTGAGTTCTTCGCGCTCACCCTCCGCGACCCCGCCGCAGGTGGCGTCGCGGCCGGGCTCGGCATCGCCGCGGGAGCCGTGCTGACCGGCGTCTTCGCGGTCATGCGATCCCGCCGTACCGGGCCCGGCCAGGGTGATATCCAATCGGTTCAGGATCGGTCAACCGCTACCCTTGGAACATGACCGACCCGCAATTCGCCCTCACCGAGCGCGTCCAGCAGGCGCTGGCCGCGGCCTTTGGTGCCGAATACTCCGACGCAGACCCGCTGATCCGTCCCTCGCAGTTCGCCGACTACCAGGCGAACGTGGCGATGAGTCTGAGCAAGCGCCTGCGACGGGCCCCGCGGGAGGTCGCCCAGGAGATCGCCGAGCACCTCACCGGGCGGGCCGACGACCCGTTCCCCGGCACCGTCGAGGTCAGCGGCCCCGGTTTCCTCAACCTGACCCTCTCCGACGACTGGATCACGGCACAGGTCTCGGAGATCCACACCGACCCGCGCGCCGGCGTGGGCGTGTCCGCCTCGCCGCAGACCGTCGTGATCGACTACTCCGCGCCCAACGCGGCCAAGGAGATGCACGTCGGCCACCTGCGCACCACGATCGTGGGCGACGCGCTCGCCCGGGTCCACGAGCACCTGGGCAACAGGGTCATCCGGCAGAACCACCTCGGCGACTGGGGCACGCCGTTCGGCATGCTCATCGAGCACCTGCTGGACATCGGCGAGGAGGCCGCCGTCGCCCAGTTGGAGGCCGGCGAGGGCAACGCCTACTACCAGGCGGCCCGGGTCAAGTTCGACACCGACCCCGAGTTCAACAGGCGGGCCCGCGCCCGGGTCGTCACCCTGCAGGCCGAAGAGCCCGAGACGATGCGCCTGTGGCACATCTTCATGGACGCCACGGTCCGCTACTTCAACAAGGTCTACGTCCAGCTCGGCGTGACGCTGACCAACGAGGACATCGCCGGCGAGAGCATGTACAACCACGTGCTCGCCCAGGTCTGCGACGAGTTGCAGGAGCGCGGCATCGCCGTGCTCAGCGACGGCGCGCTCTGCGTCTTCCCGCCCGGCTACACCGGCCGCGAGGGCCAGCCGCTCCCCCTGATGATCCGCAAGAGCGACGGCGGGTACGGCTACGGCACCACCGACATGGCCACGATCCGCTACCGGGTCCAGGACCTCAAGGCCGACCGCATCCTCTACGTGATCGGCGTGACCCAGTCACTGCACATGTCGATGGTGTTCGACTCGGCCAGGTTGGCGGGCTGGCTGCCCGACCACGTCAGGGCGGAGCACATCCAGATCGGCAGCGTGCTGGGCTCCGACGGCAAGATGTTCAAGACCAGGAGCGGGAAGTCGGTCAAGCTTCTGGAGCTGCTCGACGAGGCCGAGACCAGGGCCGCCGGAGTGATCCAGGATCGCGAGTACGACGACGCGGAGCGTGAGAAGATCGCGCACGCCGTCGGTATGGGCGCGGTCAAGTACGCCGACCTGTCGGTCAGCCACGACAGCGAGTACGTCTTCGACTTCGACCGCATGCTCGCCCTGACCGGCAACACCGGCCCTTACCTGCAGTACGCCCAGGCCCGCATCCGCTCCATCTTCCGCAGGGGCGGGGTGACCCCGGCCGAGACGACCGGAGCCATCGTGCTGGGTCACCCGGCCGAGCGCGCACTGGCACTCCAGCTTCTCCGCTTCGGCTCGGTGGTCGAGGAGATGGCGGAGAACTCGGCACCGCACAAGCTGGCCTCCTACCTCTTCGACACGGCGAGCGCCTTCACCACGTTCTTCGAGAACTGCCCGGTGCTGAAGGACGACGTCGAGGCCGCCACCCGTGCCTCGCGGCTCGCCCTGTGCGCGCTCACTCTGAAGGTCATGGAGACCGGCCTGGGCCTTCTCGGCGTCCCCGTGCCCGAGCGGATGTAACCTGTCCACCAGATGATCGTCTTTATTGGGAAAATCAAGGCGATCATCTGGCAAAGTCATGTTCGGCGCGCCTCCCCGCGGGGATGTCCGAAGCGCAATACGCTGGCGCGGTCATCGGTCACAACTTCGGGGAGTTCTCTGCCTTGAGCACGGACCTGACCGCGAATCCGCAGGCCGGGACAGAGCTGCACCGCTGTGCCGATGCGCTCCTCACCGACCTGGCCACCGGCACCGTCCCTGCCGAGCTGCCGACCGGTTTCGCGGACATGTCCGGCCACTGGCTGGCTCCGGCCATCGAGGCCCTCGTGCTGCTCACCCGCGGCGAGGAGGCACTTGAACCTCTGGCCCGCGCCGCCCAGCGCGACGAGCGACGGACCGCGCTCTTCCTCTGCCTCGCGCTCGCCGTCGCCGGCCAGGGCGACCGTATCCACGCCTCCTGGCTCGGCAGCGCCTTCGGGGACCTGTCCCTGGACCGCCCGGTGACCCACGGCCAGCGGGCTCTCTGGCTCGCCGCAGCCCGCGGGGCGTACGGCCCGGCGGGAAAGATCTTCGTTCTCCGCAGGCTCGACGCGGTGGCCGCATCCCCGGCATCCGAGCCCGACCTGTGGTTGCGCGCTCTGATCCCCGACGAGCCCTCGACCGTCGTGTCACCGGCTCTGGCCGGTTTCGCGGAGCTCGCCGAGCTCCCCGAGCTCGCCGCTCCCGTACAGGCCGCCGCCAGGCTGACCCACCTGCGCGACCGCTGCGCCGAGATCACCTCGGCCCGTGAGAGCGCCCCCGGAGCGGGTGAGGAGACCGGGACCGGCCTGGGTGACCTCGCGTTCCTTGAGGCCGCGCAGACGGACCGCTCCGGCGAGTCCACGGTCGTGTGGAGCGAGGACGAGCCGCTGACCGTGCTCCGCCAGCTGATGAGTTCCGGCACCCCCGAGCGGCCGGTGAGACCGCTCACCGGCCACCTGCTCAGCGATCTGCACCCGGGCTCCCATCCCTACCTGGCCGCGATCGCACTGCATGTGGCCGCGCCCATCGTGCGGTCCGCGGCGGAGAAGCTCGCCGAGGCCACCCGGGCCGAGGCCCCCGAGTCGGTCACCATGCCGATCCTCGGCCACCGCGTGACGCTCCGTCCCGAGGGACCGGACCCCGATTCGCTGGGCGCCGCCGAGGAGCGCATCGTCACCGAGGGCACGCCGGTCCGCGGCCGGCCCTGGGCGGCCTATGTGCTGCTCGCCCTCGCCCCGGTGATCCTGGTGGTCGCGCTGGTCCTTCCCGTCCTCCCGCTCGCGCTGCTCGCGCCGCTACCGGCCGCGGAGGGTGGCTACCTGCTGTGGCGCAGGCGCAGGCGTGAGCGGGCGGACGCCGAATACGTCGTCACGCAGCTCTCCGAGCTCAGGGAGCTTGCCCAGGGCGCGGTATGGGCCCTGCATGACTACGCTCGCGAGTCGGAGAGCCGGGTCAAGACAGCGGCCTCCGATCTGGCCGAACTCACCCGGCTGCTCCGCCGGGGTCCCCGGGCGGGCTGACCGGCTCCGTTCACCGGGCGTTCTCGCCGCCCCCAGGGTCGGCTGAGCTCCTGACCGGGGCACCGCCAACGCGCTGCCCGGCTCGGCCGCACGACTGCGGCGGGGACCGATCTCTCGGACCCCGCACGTCCAGGCCGCCGCTGAATCACCCGTTGGTGATCTCCACCTCGGCAGGGGCCAGCAGGAAGACCTTCTCCGCGATCCGCTCGATACGCCCTTCACAGCCGTACGCCAGCCCGGCGACGAAGTCGACCATCCTCGTGGCCTCGGCGGTGCTCATCCCGCTGACGTCCATGATGACCGTCTGACCCTCGCGGAAGTGTTGTCCGATGACCGGTGCGTCGTTGTACTTCATCGGCGTGAGCATCACGATTCGTGAGGGCTCGTTCATCGCGTGCCAGCGCTTGGCCGCGCGCTCCGAAGCAGACTGCCAGTCCTCGCCCTCGACCTCATCCTCGTAGTCGTAGGACTCGTCATACTGCTCGGCCCCGCCCAGACCAAGGTAGCTTGCCACCTTGCGCACTGCCCCCATCGGCTCGTCCTTTCGCCAGGACCACGCCGTACCCGGCCTGTCCCTACATCTTGGACGGTAACCGACGACCCGGAGTTCGCCATGCGACACGCCCAGCGCTTATTTCCACTTTGTACGGCTACCGCACTGGTCTGCCCGATCCCTGACTTTGCCCGATCCCCTGACTTGACTTCAACTGATATCTCCGGCGCCGCTAGCATCGCGTCATGCTCATCTACACGGTCGACTCGTTTACCGATGAATTTTTCAAGGGTAACCCTGCCGGGGTCTGCGTACTCGGCAATCCAGTCCCTGACACCTGGATGCAGTCCGTGGCGGCGGAGATGCGGCACTCCGAGACAGCCTTCCTGCTCGAAGCGGAGGACGACGGGCCGTACTCGCTCCGTTGGTTCACGCCGGTGACCGAGGTGGCCCTCTGCGGGCATGCGACCCTGGCCACGGCGCATGTGCTGTATTCCACGGGAACGGTCCCAGAAACCCTCGAATTCTCAACGAAGAGCGGAATCCTGTCCGTGACCAGGGATAAATCAGGTTTAATCAGCATGGATTTCCCGGCAAAAGTACTCCAAGAGACGCCTCTTCCCGCGGGACTGATCGATGCGCTCGGAGTTAAACCTGTTTGGGGAGGAAAAAATGTTTGGGACTATCTCGTGGAGGTCGAATCCGAGGACGCCGTGCTCGACACGGCCCCTGACTTTCGCGCCCTGGAGGCCGTCGACGCGCGGGGAGTCATCGTGACGGCTCGGGCATCCGGACAGGGCGCCGACTACGTCTCCCGATTCTTCGCCCCCCGCGTCGGAGTTCCCGAGGACCCGGTGACGGGCTCCGCCCACTGCGCGCTCGCTCCCTACTGGTCGGCCAGGCTCGGTTCCGACAGCCTGGTGGGCGCCCAGTTGTCGCAGCGCGGAGGCGTGGTCCGCACGACCGTACGGGGCGACCGGGTAGAGCTGGCGGGGCGCGCGGTGACCGTGCTCTCCGGCGAGCTCCACGCCTAGATCCTGTCCCCTGAATCCTTCGCCTGCCGCTCCTCGCCACGGCAAGATCCGGGGGAGAGAGACCAGGGGGTCGTGGCCTCTCCCGGTCCGTGCAGTCGTCAAAACAGAAAGGCTCCGGCCGGCGGGAGCCCCGACCTTTCGGAACTCTCCTGGAAAACACGAAGGCCCCCACCGAAAGGTGAGGGCCCTCATAAAAGATTGTCCGGCGGCGACCTACTCTCCCACACCGTCCCCGGTGCAGTACCATCGGCG
>NZ_JBEXGU010000138.1:0-25578 GCF_040607515.1 Streptosporangium sp. NPDC005286
GTCGACCGGGGCCGCTCGTTCCTCGCAACCCCGCTCTCCTCAGTCCAGTCCCCGGCGCGGCCTCACGACCCCGCTCTCCTCAGTCCAGTCGCCGGGGCGGCCTCACAGGTAGTCCCTCAAAGGGGGCGAGGGGCACGTCCCATTGCCCTTCTTGAGGGCGGGGCAAGAGCGGGGCGCGTGGAAGGCCCCCCGAGAAATGTGAGCCCAGGGAGAAAGGAAAGAGGTGGGGGTGTTCAGCGGGGAGGGGGTTGAGCTTTAGCTGTCGCCTTCGAAGAGGCTGGTCACCGAGCCGTCGCTGAAGACCTCGGTGATGGCCCGGGCGATCAGCGGGGCGATCGACAGGACCGTGAGCTTGTCGAACCTCTTGTCCTCGGGGAGCGGCAACGTGTTGGTGACGATGACCTCGGAGACCCTGGAGTTCTTCAGCCGGTCGACCGCGGGGTCGGAGAAGACCGCGTGGGTGGCCGCCACGACCACGTTGGTGGCGCCCTGCTCGTAGAGGGCGTCGGCCGCCTTGCAGATCGTGCCCGCGGTGTCGATCATGTCGTCGATCAGCACACAGGTCCGGCCCTTCACCCGGCCGACGACCTCGCTCACCTTCACCTGGTTGGCCACGTCGAGGTCGCGGCGCTTGTGGATGAAGGCCAGCGGGGTGCCCAGCGTGTCGGCCCAGCGCTCCGAGAGCCGCACCCGCCCGGTGTCGGGTGAGACGATCGTGGTCGTGTCCAGGTCGAGCTTGTCCTTGAGGTAGTTGACCAGGACGGGCATGGCGAACAGGTGGTCCACCGGGCCGTCGAAGAAGCCCTGGATCTGGGAGGTGTGCAAGTCGATCGACATCAGCCGGTCGGCGCCGGCCGTCTTGAACATGTCGGCCATCAGGCGGGCGGTGATGGGCTCGCGGCCCCGGCCCTTCTTGTCCTGGCGGGCGTAGCCGTAGAACGGCATGATCACGGTGATCCGCTTGGCGGAGGCGCGCTTGAGCGCGTCCACCATGATCAACTGCTCCATGATCCACTGGTTGATCGGCCCGGTGTGGCTCTGCATGACGAACGCGTCACAGCCACGGACCGACTCCTGGTAGCGGGCGTAGATCTCCCCGTTGGCGAAGTCGCGCAGCGTGGTCGGTGCCGCGTCGACTCCGAGGTGACTCGCCACCTCGTCCGCCAACTCCGGATGCGCCCGCCCGGAGAAGAACATCAGGTTCTTCTCGCCGGTCTTCTTGATGCCGCTCATGCCGTCCCCCTCGCCGGAGAGCACATCGATGTCCGCGCGACGCCGCGCCCACCGGGCCGCTCGCTCCGCTCACTCACGTCTGGCTCCCCTGCTGTTTCTCCGGCTCGGCGGCCTTCAGCGCCGCCTGAGCCGATCTGGTGCCCGCGCGCCTGCGCACGACCCACCCTTCGATATTGCGTTGCCGTCCGCGGGCCACCCCGATGCTCCCTGCCGGGACATCTCCGTCGATGACCGAACCCGCGGCCGTATATGCGCCGTCGCCGATGTTGACCGGCGCGACGAGCATGGTGTCGCATCCGACGAAGGCGTGCTCGCCCACCGTCGTGTGATGCTTGTTGACCCCGTCATAGTTGACGAAGATCGCCGAGGCGCCGATGTTGGCGCCGGCGCCGATCGTCGCATCACCCACATAGCTCAGGTGCGGAACCTTCGCACCCTCCCCGACCTGGGCGTTCTTCATCTCGACGTACGTTCCGGCCTTGGCCTTGCGCGCCAGCACGGTGCCTGGGCGCAAATAGGCGTACGGCCCGACCAGAGCCTCGGGGCCGATCACGGCCTCGGTGCAGACGGCGTTGCGCACCAGCGCCCCCTCGCCGACGACGGTGTCGGTCAGCGTGCTGGCGGGACCGACCTCGGCGCCCTCGGCGACCGCCGTACGACCGTGCAGCTGGGTACCGGGGTGGATCACCACGTCCTGTTCGAGGGTGACGTCCACATCGATCCAGGTGCTGGCCGGGTCGACCACGGTCACCCCGGCCCGCATGTGCGTCTCCAGCAGGCGCGCGTTGAGAACCCGGCGGGCGAAGGCGAGCTGTACGCGGTCGTTGACGCCCTCCACCTCCACGTAGTCGGCCGCGACGTGGGCGCCGACCCGGTGGCCGTCCTGGCGCAGGATCGCGAGGACGTCCGTGAGGTACTCCTCGCCCTGGGCGTTGGAGGCGGACACTCGCTTGACCGCGTCGGCCAGCAGGGACCCGTCGAAGGCGTAGACGCCGGAGTTCATCTCTTTGATCGCCCGCTGCGCGGGGTCGGCGTCCTTCTCCTCGACGATCTCCAGGACCGCCCCCGAGGCGTCGCGGATGATCCGGCCGTAGCCGTACGGGTCGGGAACCTCGGCCGTCAGCACGGTGACGGCGTTGCCGTCCTCGCCGTGCCGTTCGAGCAGGGCCGCGAGGGTCTCGGAGCGCAGCAGCGGCGTGTCGCCATAGGTCACCAGGACGGTGCCGCCGATGGTGCCCACCGTCTCCAGGACGGTACGGACGGCGTGACCGGTGCCCTTCTGCTCGGTCTGGACGACGACCTGCGCGTCGGGGCCGGTGCCGGCCAGATGCGCTTGGACCCGCTCCCGTTCGTGGCCGATGACAACGATGAGCCGCTCGGGTTCGAGCCCTCTTGCGGCGGCGAGCATATGGTCGACCAGAGTACGGCCGCACAGTTCATGAAGGATCTTTGGCGTTCTCGACTTCATCCGGGTGCCCTCGCCTGCGGCAAGGACAATCACGGCGGCCGGGCGCGGCACACTCACGGACGAGGCTCCCTCGGCGTCGCGGCTGAGACATGACGGAGCACGATGACGGACATCCACCCCCAGGGCATGGCACCGTCACCTGCTCGACAACGTGAGGATACCTTCCCGTTCGGGAACCCACCCAGCCGACTAGCCGAGCCAATAAAGCAGACATAAGAGACGGCTCCGGCACCAGGACTCGAACCTGGACAACAAGGACCAAAACCTTGCGGGCTGCCAATTACCCAATGCCGGATCGGCCAGACGGCAGGGACGACCCCCGTACGCCTGGCCCCCCTACGATACAGAGCCCGCGGTGCCGAACGCGCGCCGTTTGGAAGCCGTCGTGCTCACGAAGTCGAGCGGCCCCGGCAATGAGCCTGGAGAACCCGTCGTTTGGCAGGTCAGACACGGGTAGAACAGATTACGAAGCCGCTACGGCGCCAGCCCCAGAGGGTCAGCTTCCACACACTTGGTGCTTAGGGATTCCTAACTTACGATGGCGTAGGTTACGGTGGCGTAGCCGCACGTGAATCCTTGCCTTTTCCGAACCACCGCGAGGTAGCGCATGACCGTCATCGAAGAACGCCCAGCTCCGGGCCCCAAACCCGACGTAGACCCAGAGCCGAAAACACTGCCCGAGATCATCACCTTCGGGGTGGTCGTCGGTGCCCCGCTGATCGCCCTGGCCGCGGCCATCCCGTTCGCCTGGGGCTGGGGACTCGGCTGGTCCGACATCGTGATCGCGGCGGTCTTCTACGTGGTCACCGGACTGGGTGTCACCGTCGGCCTGCATCGCCACTTCACGCACGGCTCGTTCAAGGCCAAGCGCCCGCTGAAGATCGCGCTGGGCATCGCGGGCAGCCTCTCGATGGAGATGTCGGTGCTCGACTGGGTGGCCACCCATCGCAAGCACCACAAGTTCTCCGACAAGGAGGGCGACCCGCACTCGCCGTGGCGCTTCGGCACCGGCTTCGTGGCCGTGTCCAAGGGCCTGCTCTGGGCGCACATGGGCTGGCTGTTCGAGGCCGATCGGGCCAACCGCGAGAAGTACGCCCCCGACCTGGTCAAGGACCCGGACATCATCAAGCTGCACAAGTTCTTCCCGGTCCTGGCGATCACCACGATAGTCATGCCCGCCCTGTTGGGCGGCCTGCTGACCTGGTCGTGGTGGGGCATGGCCACCGGTTTCTTCTGGGGCACCCTGGTCAGGGTCGGCCTGCTGCACCATGTGACCTGGTCGATCAACTCCATCTGCCACGTCTTCGGCGAGGAGGTCTTCGAATCACGCGACAAGTCCCGCAACGTGTGGTGGCTGGCCATCCCCTCCTTCGGCGAGTCCTGGCACAACCTGCACCACTCCGACCCCACCTGCGCCCGGCACGGCGTGCTGAAGGGGCAGATCGACCTCAGCGCCGGCGTCATCCGCTGGTTCGAGAAGGCCGGTTGGGCCTACGACGTCCGCTGGCCCACCCCCGAACGCCTAGCCGCCAAACGCATCGCCGCCTGACACCCCCACCTCTCCTGCTACGGGGAGATGTTCTTTCCCCCGGGAACACTCCCCATGAGGCCGCGCCCGGCCACAGCCCGAGGGACTCCCCTGAGGACGTGCCTGAGACGTCTTCCTTGAGGGACTACCCGTGAGGCCGCGCCGGCGACTGGACCGAGGAGAGCGGGGCCGTGAGGAACGAGCGGCCCCGGTCGACGAGGGAAGGAGCCGGGTAAGAGCGGCCTCACCGCGACGCGCCAGCGTCGCCAATGGCACGCGTCGCCATTGGCACGCGTCGCATTCAACACCCCGGAGCAGCATTATTAGAACCGTGAGCGAACCCCGACGGCGGATGTCAGGTAAGGAACGCCGGGAACAGCTGATCCAGATCAGCAGGACCCTGTTCGCGGAGAAAGGGTTCGACGGCACATCGGTCGAGGAGATCGCGGCGACCGCCAACGTCTCCAAGCCGGTGGTCTACGAGCACTTCGGCGGTAAGGAGGGCGTGTACGCGGTCGTCATCGACCGGGAGATGCAGAAGCTGTTGATCATGGTGACCGAGGCCCTGTCCGCCTCGCACTCGCTGATCAAGCTGGAGCGGGCGGCCCTGGCCCTGCTGGCCTACGTGGAGGAGAACAGCGAGGGTTTCCGCATCCTCGTTCGCGACTCGCACGCCGCCTCGGGGACCGGCACGTTCGCCAGCCTGATCAACGACATCGCCAGCCAGGTCGAGGACGTCATGGTCGACGAGTTCGTCGAACGGGGCTATGACCCCAAGCTGGCCCCCATGTACGCCCAGATGCTGGTCGGCATGGTCGCGCTGACCGGCCAGTGGTGGCTGGACGTGCGCAGGCCGTCGCGCGAGGAGGTCGCCGCGCACCTGGTCAACCTGGCCTGGAACGGCCTGACCGGGCTGGACCCGAGCCCTCGGCTCACCGCCTCCTCTCGCGGCCTGGGGCAGCGGCTGGCCCAGGCGCCGCAACGCCCGGCCGACGCCGGCCCCCATCCACCGGGATCGCGCTCGGCGGGATCACGGCCGCCTGTGCCTCAGCCGCCCTCGCCCCCGACCGAAAAGGAACTCCGGGAGCAGGAGAAGGCCCGGGATCGGGCGCAGAAGGAACAGGAGAGGCTGCGCGAGCGCGAACAGCGCGAGGCCGAGAAGCTGGCCAGGGAGCAGGAGAAGGCCCGGCTCCGCGAGCAGCGGGAGCTGGAGAAGGCGCGCGAGCGGGAGCAGAAGGAGCAGCAGCGACTGCTGAGGGAGCAGGAGCGGGCCCGCGAGCGGGAGATGAAGGAGCTGGAGAAGGCGATGCTCCGCGAGGCCAGGGCCGCCGAACGCGAGGCCGTCAAGCGAGCGAAACTCGTTGGTGAAGAGACGGAAAAGCTTGAGCCAAGTGAGTAAACAACGGCGCCCGTTGAGACGAAATTAACGTTCTGTTCAACAAAAGCGGGCATTCTGGTCATATGTCCGCTGAACTCGCCCGTTCCACCCCCGACGGACTTCCTCTCCCGCAGGAGCGCTTCCTCAACCGGGAGGAGAGCTGGCTCCAGTTCAACCAACGGGTTCTGGAGATGGCGGAGGATCCGTCCCTGCCGCTGCTGGAGAGAGTGCGGTTCCTTGCCATCTTCGCCAGCAACCTGGACGAGTTCTTCCGGGTACGGGTGGCCGGGCTGAAACGGCGGATGGCCACCGGCCTCCTGCTCCGCACGAAGAGCGGTTTGAAACCCCGCGAGGAACTGCCCAGGATCGCGGCGATCGCCAACGACCTCGCGCTGCGGCAGTCGGCCTGCTTCTACGAGCGGATCCGCCCGCAGCTGAGCGCCGAGGGCATCGAGATCGTGCGCTGGGACGACCTCGGCCGCGACGAGCGCACCGAGATGCGCAAGCTCTTCAGGGAGCGGATCAGGCCGGTGCTGACGCCGCTGGCCGTCGACCCCGCCCACCCCTTTCCGTACATCTCGGGACTCTCGCTGAACCTGGCCGTCACCGTCCGCAACCCCTCGACCGGCAACACGGTCTTCGCCCGGGTCAAGGTGCCCAGCCGGCTTCCCCGCTTCGTCACGGCGTCCATGAACCGTTTCGTCCCGCTGGAAGATGTCATCGCCGCTCACCTGGGGCAGCTTTTCAAAGGTATGGAGATCGTCGAACACCATGCCTTCCGGGTGACCCGTAACGAGGACCTGGACGTCGACGAGGACGTCACCGAGAACCTCATGCAGGCCTTGGAACGCGAGCTTCTCAAGCGCCGCTTCGGCCCTCCGGTCCGGCTGGAGGTCGAGGACACCATCACCCCCGAGGTGCTGGACCTGCTGGTGGACGAGCTGGGAGTGGCCGAGCACGAGATCTGCCGGCTGCCGGGGCCGCTGGACCTGACCGGGCTGCACGCGATCGCCGACCTCGACCGGGGCGAGCTGACCTTCCGCCCGTTCGTGCCCGCCGAGGTGGTGCACGTCGAGGACGACATCTTCGCGGTGCTGCGCGAGCGGGACGTGCTGCTGCACCACCCGTACGACTCGTTCTCCACGAGCGTGCAACGGTTCATCGAGCAGGCCGCCGCCGACCCGAACGTGCTGGCCATCAAGCAGACCCTCTATCGCACCAGCGGCGACTCACCGATCGTGGACGCGCTGATCGACGCCGCCGAGGCGGGCAAGCAGGTGGTCGTGGTCGTGGAGATCAAGGCCAGGTTCGACGAGCACGCCAACATCACCTGGGCGCGCAAGCTGGAGCGCGCCGGATGCCACGTGGTCTACGGCGTCGTGGGGCTGAAGACCCACTGCAAGCTCGCCCTGGTGGTGCGGCAGGAGGTCTCGGGCGAGCTGCGCAGCTACTGCCACATCGGCACGGGCAACTACAACCCCAAGACCGCCAGGCTGTACGAGGATCTGGGCCTGCTCACCGCCGACCGGCTGGTCGGCGAGGATGTCACGGACCTGTTCATCCACCTGACCGGCTACTCCAACCACTCGGCCTACCGGCGGCTGCTGGTCGCCCCGCACTCCCTGCGCGGCGGCCTGCTGGCCAGGATCGAGCGGGAGATCTCCCATCAGGAGGCGGGCCGCCCCGCCGGCATCAGGATGAAGACGAACTCCCTGGTCGACGAGCCCATCATCGACGCCCTCTACCGGGCGTCGCGGGCCGGCGTACCGGTGGATCTGTGGGTGCGAGGGGTCTGCACGCTCCGCCCCGGCATACCGGGGCTGTCGGAGAACATCCGGGTCAGGAGCGTGCTGGGCCGTTTCCTCGAACACTCGCGGATCTACGAGTTCGGCCACGGCCGGCGTCCGGAGGTCTGGATCGGCAGCGGTGACATGATGCGCCGCAACATCGAGCGCCGGGTGGAGGTGCTGGTCAAGGTCGCCAGCCAGCAGCAGCGGAACTACCTCAGCGGCCTGCTGGACCGGGCCATGTCCGACGACACCGCGACCTGGTGGCTCAACCCGGACGGGACCTGGGTCCGGCATCCCGGCAATGACCTGCAGACCTATCTGATCGGCACCCGTAGGTGGAGGGCCGTCGATGACTGAGCACGCCGTCCACCCGGACGGCATGATCCGCGCGGCCGGGGCGGTCGTCTGGCGCGGTTCACCGGACGCGCCGGAGGTCGCCCTCGTCCATCGGCCCAGGTACGACGACTGGTCGTTCCCCAAGGGGAAGCTGAAGAACGGCGAGCACGCCATCGCCGGCGCGCTGCGCGAGGTGGCCGAGGAGACGGGGATCACCGTGGAGCTCGGCCGGTCGCTGCCGCCGAGCCACTACACGAAGGGCGGGCTGCCCAAGCGCGTCGACTACTGGCTGGCCAGGATGGTCTCCGAGGAGAGCCGTACCGACAGGCGCGAGGTCGACGATGTGGTCTGGCTGCCTGTGCGGGAGGCCGCACGGCGCCTGACCTACGACTGGGATGCCGGGCTGCTCCGCGCGCTCGGCGCGGCATCGCCGACGACCACCCCGCTCGTGCTGGTACGGCACGCCCTGGCGGGGAACCGGCAGGACTGGAAGGGCGACGACGACGACCGGCCGCTCGACGAGAACGGCCTGAGGCAGGCCGAGGTGCTCGCGAGCGTGCTGGGCGCCTTCCGCCCCGCGGAACTGGTCAGCTCCCCCAGCAGGCGGTGCGTGCAGACCCTGGAACCGTACGCCGGACGGGCCGGCCTGCCGGTCCGGCTCGAACCCGTCCTGTCGGAGACCCACTACGACTTCCAGGCCTCCCTGCTCCTGGCCGAGAAGGCACTGGCCTCGAACCGGCCCACGGCGCTCTGCGGCCACGGCAAGACCCTGCCCGAGCTGATCTCCGAAGTCGGCGGCCGGTCCGGCGACGCGCAGCTGGCCAAGGGCGCGTTCACGGTGCTGCACCACAACGGCGGCCGTGTCGTGGCCGTGGACCGCTACACCGTCTGACGCGATCTCCAGCCGGCCCCGGGCGCGTGGCGGCCGAGAGGCCGGGAGGACCTCAGAGAAGCTTCGCGACGGCGGCCGCGGTGTCGGCCCAGATCCGGGGGAACTCCTCGCCGGCGCGCTCGGCGCCGGCCCGCTCCACGCCGGTCAGCACGCCGTAGGTGTAGGTGTCCTCCCCCGCCAGACGGGCGTTCGCGGCCTCGGCTGCCAGCCGTTCCTGCGCGACGACGCCGTCCATGTGGGTGCCCAGCGCCTCCTGTACCGTCTCCGCCCGCTTGGCCAGCTTCTTCATACCGGGCACCTCCGCGGTGTAACGGGCCCGCTTGGCCGCCTTGCGCACTTCGTGCATGGCGAGCTCGCGCTCGGCGGGGTTCTCGATGGACAGCGCGGTGTCGTAGGCCCTGGCGACCCGGTGCCAGCTCTTGGCCGCGACGGTCTTCAGGGTCTCCGCGGGCCTGCCGGCGGCCTTGGTGAGCACGGGGGTGGCGATCAGGTCGTCGAGGGCGTCGAGCAGGGCGAAGTAGCGCTCGGAGCCGAGAGCGTCCCTGATCCGGTCGAGGGCCTCGTGCTCGTCGTCCAGCAGGTCGGAGCTGAGGCGGGCCCTGACCGGACCCACGATCAGCGCGCTGTCCAGGCTGTCGAGCCTGCTCGCGAACCGCTCGCGGATGACCTCCAGGTCGCGTGCCTCGCCGAGGACCGCGCCGAGCCACTTGAGCTCGTCCTGGACGCTCCCGGTGCCCCCGACGACCGTCCTGAACGACTTCATCGCGCTGCGGAGCCGCCGGGCGGCGACGCGCATCTGGTGCACGGCGTCCTCCTCGGCCCTGCGGACCCGGGGGTCCTGCGTGAGCAACGCGCCGACCTGAGCGGTGAGATAACCGACGGCGACCTCACCCGCGGAACCCGGGGCCGTCCTGGCACGCGGCTGCTCGTGGGCCGCTCCGGCGCCACCGAGCAGGCGCGCGAGCTTGCTCGCCGATTCTGCGGGACTGGCGCCGGCCTTGCGCAGCCGCTTTCCGACCTTCTTCAGCAACCTCTCGTCACCACGGAGGATCTCCGCCTCGACCTCGTGCCAGCGTTCGACGTGGGGCTCGTCGCCGAGCACGGTGCCCTTGACCCGGTCGTCGGCGATCTCGACCAGCCTCACCCCGGCGCCGTTGACCAGCGTGGTGACGGCACGGCGGGTGTCCAACTCGGCGATGGGCGCCAGCGGGGCACCCCGGGTGTAGGCGAGCACCAGATCCGCCAGCTCGGCAGGAACGATCTTGACGCTCCGGGTCAGCGGGTGGGTGATCTCCTGCCGTACGCCCTTGGCCTTGGGCAGCTTGAGGTGCCAGCCGGGATCGGTGCCGCCCCTGCGTCTTCTCAGGGTGATCCCCCGCGCGGCGAGCCTCAGATCGGGCGTGTCGAAGTAGAGGGCGACCAGCCGATGGGTCTTCGGGCCCACGACCTCCCCGACGCCCGGAAGTCCGGTGAGGTCCGGCAGCTGGTAATCCTCCGGCACGTCGAACTTATCCTCGATCTCTATTGCCACAGGTCATCCCCTAATTTGCCCATATATTCATTCATGCCCGGTTGTCGGGCCAGAAACCCGCTCCTGAGATCGCCGGCCCACCGGCACCCGCCGGGCGGCGGCGCGTCACCCGGTCACTTCCCGGCGACCACGAAGATCCTGCGGAAGGGGAAGACCGTACCGTACGGCCCACGGGGGTAGGCCTCGCGGAGCAGGGCGGCGCAGTCGGCGAGGAAGCCGGCGGCCTCGGCGGGGTCCAGGCGGTCGAGCATGGGGCGCAGGGCGGTGCCGGTGATCCAGGAGAGCACGGCGTCGTCGCCGGGGAGCACGTGCAGGTAGGTGGTCTCCCACGCGTCCACCCGGCAGCCCAGTCGAGCGAGCAGGTCGTGATAGCCGGCCGGGTCGTCGACCGGGGAGGGGCGGGCCAGGTCGCCCAGCCGGTCGCGCCACCTCGTCCGGCAGAGCTCGCGGACCAGGGCGTGGCTGGGAGCGTCGAAGTTGCCGGGAACCTGGAAGGCGAGCCGGCCGCCTGGGGCGAGGGCCTCCACCCAGCGCGGCAGCAGCTCGCGGTGGTCGGGCACCCACTGCAGGACGGCATTGGACACGATCACGTCGACCGGCCGCTCAGGGCGCCAGCGCGTGACGTCGTCGACGGAGAAGGAGAGCGAACCGCCCGCCGGCGCCTTCTCGATCATGGCGGGTGAGGAGTCGAAGCCGTGGACCCGGGCGTCCGGCCAGCGCCTGGCGAGCTCGGCGGTGAGCTCGCCGGTGCCGCAGCCCGCGTCGACCACGTAGCCGGGGTTCTCTACGGCTATCCTGGAAACCAGGTCGAAGAAGGGGCGCGCGCGCTCGTCGGCGTAGCGACCGTAGATCACGGGGTCCCAGGTATATCTCGACATCAAGGCAATTGATATCCGGCGAGATATCTCGATGTCAAGACAGATAGACTCCCGGCATGACCCTGCACCACGCGGACCACGACTCCAGCCGTTCGGCCGGAGCGAAGGACGAGGTCGACCTGCTGGTCGCCGCCTGGAATCAGGAACGCCCGGACCTCGACGTGGAGCCGCTACAGGTGCTCAGCCGGGTCTCCCGGCTGGCCCGCCATCTCGACCGCGCCCGCCGGGCCGCCTTCGCCGAGCACGACCTGGAGACCTGGGAGTTCGACGTGCTCACCGCCCTGCGCCGGGCCGGGGAGCCGTACCAGATGAGCCCGGGAGCCCTGCTCCGCGCGACGCTGGTGACATCGGGGACGATGACCAACCGGATCGACCGGCTGGCCGCGGCCGGGCTGGTCAGGCGGCGCCCCGACCCCGAGGACCGGCGCGGCGTCCTGGTCTCCCTGACCGACGCCGGGCGGACCCGGGTGGACAACGCCTTCGCCGACCTGCTGCGCCGCGAGCGCGAGCTCCTCGCGAGCCTGCAGGAACGCGAACAGCAGGCCCTTTCGGACCTGCTGCGCACGCTACTCGTCCCTTTTGACGCAACCGACACCGGAGCGCACTGACCTCCCATGCCCGAGGGCGGCGGGATAAACCCGGCGCGCCCCGAAGGGTGTTCCCAGCCACCCTCTCGGGCCTCAACGCACGGCCCCGAGAGGCTCACTCGCCCAGGCGGTCGGCCAGCTCCAGCCACTCACCCTCGATCGAGTCCTTCTCCGCGAGGATCTCCTTCAGCTGCGCGTCGAGCGAGGCCAGCCGCTCGTAGTCGGCGGCGGCGTCGGCCATGGACTCGTGCAGTTTCGCCTCGCGGCCGCTCAGCTTGTCGAGCTGGCGTTCCAGCCGGGAGAGCTCCTTGCGGAGATCGCGCTCCTCACGCGCCGACAGACCGGGCGCCGTCTCCTTCGCGACCGCGGCCGAGGTGGCGGAGGCCGCACCGGAGACCGCGCCGGACGCCGCGCGCGCGGACAGGGCCGCGCCCGAGGCCCGCCGGGACAGGTACTCGTCCACTCCGCCGGGGAGCATCGACAGCCTGTGGTCACCGAGCAGGGCGACGGTCCTGTCGGTGACCCGCTCCAGGAAGTAACGGTCGTGACTGACCAGGATCAGCGTGCCCGGCCAGCCGTCGAGCAGGTCCTCCAGCTCGTTGAGCGTCTCGATGTCGAGGTCGTTGGTCGGCTCGTCGAGCAGCAGCACGTTGGGGTCGTCCATCAGGAGGCGGAGCAGCTGCAGGCGGCGCCGCTCGCCACCGGACAGGTCACCGACGACCTTCCACTGCGCGTCCCCCTTGAAGCCGAGGCGCTCCAGCAGCTGGGAGGCGGTCCACTCCTTCTTGCCGACCTGGACGAACTTGCGGACCTCCTCGACGGTCTCCAGCACCCGGCGCTCAGGGTCGAGCTCGCCCAGTTCCTGCGACAGGTGCGCCAGACGGACCGTCTTGCCGCGTACCAGCCTGCCCGAGTCGGGGTGCACGGTACCGGCGAGCAGGCGGAGCAGCGAGGACTTGCCGGAGCCGTTCACTCCGATCAGGCCGATCCGGTCGCCGGGACCGAACTGCCAGGTCGAGTGGTCGAGGACCAGCGGCCCCTGGCCGGGTCCCCCGGCGTGCAGCGTGACGTCCTCAAGGTCGTAGACCGTGCGTCCCAGCCGGGCCGCGGCGAACTTGACCAGTTCGACGCTCTCCCTTGCCGGAGGCTCGTCGGCGATCAACGCCTGGGCTGCGTCGATGCGGAACTTGGGCTTGGAGGTGCGGGCGGGCGGACCCCGGCGGAGCCAGGCGATCTCCTTGCGCATCAGGTTCTGGCGGCGGGCCTCGGAGGCGGCGGCCACCCGGGCGCGCTCGGCCTTGGCCAGCACGTACGCGGCGTACCCGCCCTCGTAGCGCTCGACCGAGCCGTCTGTGACCTCCCACGTCCTGGTGGAGACCGCGTCGAGGAACCACCGGTCGTGGGTGACGACCAGCAGTGCCGTCCTGCGGCCGGCCAGGTGCCTGGCGAGCCAGTCGATGGCCTCGATGTCGAGGTGGTTGGTGGGCTCGTCCAGGATGATCAGGTCGTGCCCGTCGATGAGCAGCTTGGCGAGGGCGGTACGGCGCCGTTCACCTCCCGACAGGCTCCCGGCGAGCGCGGTCAGGTCGATGTCGCCGAGCAGGTTGGCGAGGATCTCACGGATGCCCGCGTCACCCGCCCACTCGTGCTCGGACCTGTCACCGAGGACGATGTCGCGCACCGGCCGCGCCGGGTCGAGGTCGTCGCCCTGCGACAGCACCCCTACCTGGAGCCCCCGGTTATGGGTGACCCGCCCGGCATTGGGTTTGAGGTCACCGGCTATCACCGAGATGAGGGTGGTCTTGCCGCCGCCGTTGCGGCCGACCACGCCGATGCGGTCGCCCGCCTCGATGCCGAGTGAGACGTCGTTGAGCAGGGGCTTGGGACCGTAGGAGTGGGAGACCGACTCAAGATTGACCAGATTCATCGCCAGACAAGCGTATCCGCTCCCGGCCCACGCGGCCCCCGCCGCGAGAACCGTCCCGTCCCTGGCGGCGCCTTCGGGCGCCTCCATCGGATGGCCGCCTCGACCGGCGAGACCGGCCGGTCGTGCCCGCAGGGAGCCTAGACGACGACCGGGCCGGGCACGGGGCCGTGGGCGGTGATGACGTCGCGCGCCACGCCGGCGTCCTTCAGGCAGGCTGCCAGCTCGCCCGCGTGGGCCGCCGACCGGGCGAGGAAGGCGCAGGTGGGCCCGGAACCGGAGACCAGCGAGCCGAGGGCGCCCTGCTCCCGCCCCGCGTCCAGGGTGCGGGCCAGCGAGCCGCGCAGCGCCACGGCGGCGGACTGCAGGTCGTTGCCGAGCTGGACACCAAGGGCCTCCGCGTCACCCTCGCGGAGCGCGGCCAGCAGTGCCTCGGCGGCCTGGGGCCAGGCCACCAGCTCGCCGCTCGCCTGGCGGAGGCGGTCGCACTCGGCGTAGACCGCGGCCGTGGACAGGCCGCCGTCGGCCAGCGCGAACACCCAGTGGAAGGTGCCCGCGACGTCCAGCGAGGTCAGCCGCTCTCCCCTGCCGGTGCCGACCGCAGTACCGCCGAGCAGGGCGAAGGGGACGTCGCTGCCGAGGTCGGCGGCGATCTCCATCAGGTCCTCACGCGGCAGGCCGAGACCCCAGAGCTCGTTGCAGGCGACCAGGGCCGCGGCGGCGTCGGCGCTGCCGCCCGCCATGCCGCCCGCCACCGGGATCGACTTGCGGATGAGCAGGTTCACCCCGTACGGGCGGCCCGCGTGCCCGGCCAGCGCGAGGGCCGCCCGGATCGCGAGGTTGTCGCCGTCCTCGGGCACCTGGTCCGCGGACTCGCCCTCCACTCGGACGCTCATCCCGGTCTCCGCGGTGGCCGTGACCTCATCGAAGATCGAGACGGCGTGGAAGACGTTGACGAGGTCGTGGTAGCCGTCATCCCGTAGCGGGCCGACGGCAAGTTGCAGGTTGACCTTCGCTGGCACGCGGACGGTCACGGAGTTCATGCGTCCCCCATGGGGGCTCGCTCACTGGTCACGACGTCAGATCGTAACGGGATCCCTCCCCCCCGCACGCAAACGAACCGGCAAATCACACTATGTACCGCTTTTAGGCGTACGGTTCTCCGCGATCCTCGCGAAATCCTCGACCCTGAGCTGCTCGCCGCGGGTGGCGGGGTCGATCCCGGCGGCCCGCAGCGCCCGCTCCGCGGCGGGGGCCGTACCGGCCCAGGAGGCGAGGGCGGCACGCAGGGTCTTGCGACGCTGGGCGAAGGCGGCGTCCACCACCGCGAAGACCTCCTCGCGGGTGGCCACCGTCGTGGGCGGCTCCCGCCTGACCATCGCGACCAGGCCGGAGTCGACGTTGGGAACCGGCCAGAAGACGGTGCGGCCGACGGGACCGGCCCGGCGGACGTCGGCGTACCAGGCGGCCTTGACCGAGGGGATGCCGTAGACCTTGGAACCGGGGGCGGCGGCCAGCCGGTCGGCGACCTCGGCCTGGACCATGATCAGGACCTTGCGCAGCGACGGCTGCGTCTCCAGCAGGTGGAGCAGCACCGGGACCGACACGTTGTAGGGAAGGTTGGCGACCAGCGCGCTCGGCCGCTCCGCGGGCAGATCCTCGGGCAGGACACGCATGGCGTCGGCGAGCACCACGGTGAGCCGGTCGGCGAGCTCCGGGGCGTGCCGGTCGACCGTCAGCGGCAGCTGGGCGGCGAGAACGGGATCGATCTCCACCGCGATCACGCCGCGGACCTCGGGAAGCAGCGCGAGCGTGAGCGACCCCAGCCCTGGACCCACCTCGATGACCACGTCGTCGGGCTCAAGCTCGGCCACCCTCACGATCTTGCGGACCGTGCCCGCGTCGATCACGAAGTTCTGGCCGAGCTTCTTCGTAGGACGAATATTGAGCTTGTTCGCCAAAATACGTATTTCCGCTGGACCAAGAAGGCTCATGCTGGTCCCTCACGCAGTGGCCCGGACTCCACGCCCGCCGGACCGTTGTGGTCTCCGATTTGTCTGCCTCGATCACCCAAGGCCGCTCTCCCATGTCATCCGACAAGTTTCCCGCACCGAAGCCCATGCGAGGACGCGTGATGGAGCACGAGAGGTTCCGTTGTGGATAACGTTGCCATACGGGGGACCGACTGCGAGGAAGGAACCTTCCCGGTGAAGAGGACGTGAACCAGCCCGGTGTCGAAGGACTGCGATCCACCGACCCCGAGCGCATCGGGGCCTACCGCCTGCTCGGACGCCTTGGCGAGGGCGGGATGGGGACCGTCTACCTGGCACTGGCGCCGGCGGGACGACCGGTCGCGCTCAAGGTGGTGAAGGCGGAGGTCGCGGTCGAGGACGGCTTCGCCGCGAGATTCCACGCGGAGGTCGAGAACGCCCGGCGGGTGGCCTCGTTCTGCACGGCGCAGGTGCTGGACAACGGCACCGGTGACGACAACCGGCCGTACATGGTCACCGAGTACATCGCGGGCACGCCGCTGTCCCGCCAGATCTCCGAGCACGGCGCGCTGGAGCCCGGAACGCTGCACGGCGTGGCCCTGGGGGTGGCGGCGGCGCTGGCCGCGATCCATGTCGCCGGCCTGGTGCACCGCGACCTCAAACCCGCCAACGTGATCCTGTCCATGTCCGGGCCCCGGGTGATCGACTTCGGCATCGCCAGGGCCCTTGACTCCACGCACAGCTTCACCCGCTCGGGCGAGGTACTCGGCAGCCCCGGCTGGTGGGCCCCTGAGCAGGTCCGTGGCCTGGCCATCACGCCGGCCGCGGACATCTTCGCCTGGGGCTGCCTGGTCGCGTACGCGGGCAACGGCCGCCACCCCTACGGGCGGGGCGACCTGATAACGATGGCCACCCGGCTGCTCAACAGCCCGCCCGACCTGGGCGCGCTCCCCGCCCCGCTGAACGACCTTGCCCGCCGCGCGACCGCGATGGACCCCCACCAGCGGCCCACCGCCCAGGACCTGCTGATCGCCCTGGTCGGCGGCGGGATCGCCGCTCCGTCCTCACCGGCTCCCACCCGGGCCGACCCGCCCACGTTGATAGCCAGTGACCTGCTCCACGAGTCCTGGCAGCCACCCGCCAACGTGGAGCCCGACTCCACCCAGACGCTCAGCGCGCTGAACCTGGGGACGCGGTTTCCCGCCCCGCCGATCCAGGAGCCCGCAGACCCGGCCACCGCACCCGCCACGCCCGCACCGCCCGGCCCTTCCACGGCACCGGCACCTGCGGACTCCCTCTCGCCCTCGCGGCCCGAGCCCACGACATCGCCGTCACAACCGTTCACCGGCCCCGTCCCGGCCCGGACGGCACCCGGCTTCCGGCTTTCCGCCGAACCGGACACGCCTGGCGCCGGGAGGACGGCACCCCGGCGGCGCTGGCTGTTCGCCGGGCTGGCCGTGCTCGCGGCACTGGCCGTCACGGTCGTCGTGCTGCTGAACCTGAGCGGCCCGGACCTGGGTGACCAGGGGGAGACGCGGGCGGGCAGTACCGGCGGCACCAGCACCGGCGCCACCCGCGCCACCGACGTGGGCCGCAGGGTCACGACAGGCTCCTTCCTCAAGGACCCGCAGCTGATCATCCCGCGCACCCCGACGTGCGGACTCACCGCCTACGAGGGCGCCACCCCGGTACGCGGCATGCTCTGCACGATCCCGTGGACGCTGGTCAACACCGGCGGGGAGGCGGCCCGGCTCAGCCGCACCCCGCTCACCCTGCTCGACGACGTCGGCACGGCGCACACCGCCGAGAGCTCCTCGACGGAACCGCCGGCCACCCTGCCCCCCGGGGCGAAGGTGGACGGCGTCCTGGTCTACGACCTGCCCCCGTCCCGCAAACCCGCGAAGCTGACCGGAACGGTGATCGAGGGCGGCGGGGAGATAGAGGTGAGGGTGTCATGAGGCTGCTGCTCTCTCTGGTGGCCGCGGCCGCGATCGCGTGGTCGTCCACCGGGTCCGCCTGGTCCGATGCCGCTTCCACCCCGGCCGCCGACTGCACCGGAACGGGCGCGAGCGACTTCGACGGCGACGGGGTGGACGACATCGCGGTCGGCGACCCGTTCGCCGACCCCGGCGGGCTGGCCGGCGCGGGTGCCGTGCACGTGCTGTTCGGCCGGGGGGAGGGTGGGAAGGCCGTGACCGTCGCCGAGACCGAGGCGGGTGACGGCTTCGGGTGGTCGGTGCGGCTGGCCAGGATCGACGGCGACGGCTGCGCCGACCTGCTCATCGGCGCCCCGTACGCGGACGTGGCGGGCTACCGGGACGCGGGCGCGGTCTACGTGGTGCACGGCGGCCCCGACCCCAGGACGATCCGCCTGGTCTCTCCCTCCCCCGAGGCCGACGCTCACTTCGGCTGGTCCCTGGCCTCCGGCGGGACGCTGGTGGCGGTCGGCGCCCCGCACGAGAACGCCGACGGTGTCGCCGACTCCGGTGCGGTCTACCTGTTCGACACCGAGACGTCCGGCGAAGGCCGGCGGATCTCCCAGGAGTCCAAGGGCGTCACGGGCAACGGCGAGGTCGGCGACATGTTCGGCTGGTCGCTGGCGATCGGCAAACTGGGCGGTATCCCCGGCGAGCCGGATCTCGCGGTCGGATCGCCGTACGAGAACGACGACGGAACGGGGCCCCAGGCCGGCGGGGGCAAGCTGGACGCGGGGGCGCTCACAGTGATCTTCGACGTACGCGGGTCCCGGAGCGAGTACCGGAGCAAGAAGTGGGACCTCCGCGAGATCGTCGACGCCGGCGCGGGCGACCTGTTCGGTTACGCGATGGCCTACACCGAGGAGGGCGACGTCGGCTATCTCGCGGTGAGCGCCCCGCTCGGTGACGGCGGGGGCGTGCAGGACTCCGGCCTCGTCCAGTTGTTCCAGGCCTCAAGCACCCTGGAGATCGCCCCTGCCGCCACCTTCGACCAGGGCTCCGAGGGAGCGGCGGGCGAGGGATACGGGTTCTCGCTGGCGTTCACCGCCTCCGGAGGGGTCAGGCTCGCCGTGGGCGTGCCCTTCGACGGCCCCGACCGGCGCGGTGGCGTGCGACTGGTGCCGGTGGGCGACCCGGCGGGGAGCCGGCTGATCACCCAGAGTCAGGCCGGCGACCACTTCGGCTGGTCCGTTGGGTTCAGCGGTAACCGGCTGGTCGTCGGTGCCCCCGACCAGGCGGGCGTGGGAACGGTCATCCTGCTGGGCCGCAACGACGCCCAGGGCGTCCCGCTCTCGCCGGGCACCGGAAAGATCCCCGCCCTGGACGGCGGCGCCTCCGCCGACTTCGGCGCCGCGGTGGGCTGAGCGACGTCACGCGAAGCTCGTCGATACGTGACCCGCGCCCGCGGTCGTGGACCTGGCTGGGGCGGCCGTCCCACCCGTCACCAGGAGCCGAAGACGGTCTCTCCGTTGGCGCTGACGGCGGCGGCGAGGTCGGTGAGGTCGATCTCCTTGACCTCCGCGAGGCAGCGCAGCGTGAGCGGGATGAGGTAGGGCGCGTTGGGCTTGCCCCGGTGCGGCGTGGGCGGGAGGTAGGGCGCGTCGGTCTCGACGAGGATCAGCTCCCTCGGCGCGACCCTCGCGGCCTCGCGGAGGTATCCGGCGTTCTTGTAGGTGACCGGCCCAGAAAATGACATGAAATATCCGGCATCGACGCACTGCTTCGCCATCTCGGCGTCACCGGAGAAGCTGTGGAAGACCACCACCTCCGGGGCGCCCTGCTCGGCCAGCACGCGCAGCACGTCGTCGTGGGCCTCGCGGTCATGGATCACCAGGGCCTTGCCGGTCCGCTTGGCGATCTCGATATGCGCCCGGAAACCGGCGTGCTGGTCGTCCTTCGACGCCCAGTCGCGGTAGTAGTCGAGCCCGGTCTCCCCCACCGCCCTGACATGCGGCAGGCGGGCCAGCCGCTCGATCTCGGCGAGGGCCTCCGGCGTCGCGGCGTGCGCCTCGTTGGGATGGATGGCCACCCCGGCGTAGACGTCGGGATGGAGCGCGGCCGTCTCGGCGTTCCAGCGCGAGGACGGCAGGTCGTAGCCGATCGTGACGAGCCGCGTCACGCCGACGGCGCGGGCCTCGTCGAGGATGCCCTCGACGCTCGCCTGGGCCGCCTGCGCGGCCTGCGCGACCGGATCTCCCGAGGACGCCTGGCGGTTGCCCACCATGATGTCCAGGTGACAGTGGCTGTCGAACACCTCTGCCGGCAGGGGCTCGGGGGCGGCGGGAAGCTTCTGCGTGCTCACGCCGTCCAACCTACCGAGGAGCCGGCCCGGCCCGCGCCCAGCGCCCCCGCGCGAACCGGCTCACTCCCAGGCCCGGGGCCGGGCCGTGGCCCCGGGCGCACCGGCCCGCCCACCGGCGGTACCGGGCAGGGGCCGGCAGCCCCTGCACAGAGCCAGGCCCCGGCCCGCGGCTCCGAACACCCGCCGGGCAGGCGCCGGCCGGGTGAGACCGGCCCGCTCCCAGGCCCGGGGGCCTTCGCCGCTACTCGCCCAGCCGGGCCAGTTCCTCGGCGACGATCTTCGGGTCGAGCTTGACGAAGAGCGGGGTCGGCGGGGAGAGCGGGGTGCCCACCCGGATCGGGACGGACTCCCAGCGCGCGGCGCCGTCGTAGGAGCCGGTGATGATCGGGTAGCTCCGGCCGTCCTCGTCGGTGACCTCCTGGATCTCCGGCATGCCCGCCCAGACACCGGTGCCGCCGAGCATCGCGTAGATCTTGTTGGAGGAGTTGGGCAGCACCGGGGTCAGCAGGGTCTTGGCGTCGTCCACCACCTGCAGGGCGACGTGCAGGATGGTCTTCACCCGCTCGGGGTTGTCCTTGATCTTCCAGGGCTCCTGCTCGGCCAGGTACCTGTTGGCCTCGCGGATGACCTCGAACGCCTCGTTCGTCGCGTTCTTGAACCGGCACTGCTCGAACTCGGCCGCGACCTTCAGAAAGGCCGAGCGGCTCCGCTCCAGCATGGCGCGGTCGACCTCGGTGAGGTCGGCCGCCTCGGGGATGATTCCGAAGTTCTTGGCGGCCATCGAGATCGAGCGGTTCACCAGGTTGCCCCAGGCCGCCACCAGCTCGCCGTTGTTGCGGTTGAGGAACTCCGACCAGGTGAAGTCGGTGTCCTGGTTCTCCGGGCCCGCCACCGCGATGTAGTAGCGCAGCGCGTCGGCGTCGTAGCGCTCCAGGAAGTCACGCACGTAGATGACGACCTGGCGGGAGGAGGAGAACTTGCGTCCCTCCATGGTCAGGAACTCGCTGGAGACGACCTCGGCGGGCAGGTTCAGCGCGCCGAGCGAGCCCGGCTTGCCGTCGCGGGCCCCCTGACCGTTGTAGCCGAGCAGCATCGCCGGCCAGATCTCCGCGTGGAAGACGATGTTGTCCTTGCCCATGAAGTAGTAGCCGAGGGCCTCAGGGTCCTGCCACCAGCGGCGCCAGGCCTCCGGGTCGCCGGAGCGGCGCGCCCACTCGATGGAGGCGCTGAGGTAGCCCACGACCGCGTCGAACCAGACGTAGAGCCGCTTGTTGGCCTGGTCGCTCCAGCCCTCCAGCGGGATCGGCACCCCCCAGTCGAGGTCGCGGCTGATCGCGCGGGGGTGCATGTCGCCGAGCATGTTCAGGGCGAACTTCAGCACGTTGGGCCGCCAGTCGCCCTCCTTGGAGCGCAACCACGACGCCAGAACCTCGGCGAACGCGGGCAGGTCGAGCATGAAGTGCTCGGTCTCCACGAAGACCGGCGTCTCGCCGTTGACCTTGCTCACCGGGTTGATCAGCTGGACCGGGTCGAGCTGGTTGCCGCAGTTGTCGCACTGGTCGCCACGGGCGCCTTCGTAACCGCAGATGGGGCAGGTGCCCTCGATGTAGCGGTCGGGCAGGGTGCGCCCGGTGGAGGGCGAGATGGCGCCCATCGTGGTCTGCGGGAAAATGTAGCCGTTGGCGTGGAGTCCCTTGAAGATCTCCTGCGCCACCGCGTAGTGGTTCACGGTCGTGGTCCGGGTGAACAGGTCGTAGGACAGGCCGAGCGCCTGGAGATCCTCGACGATCACCCTGTTGTAGCGGTCGGCGAGCTCGCGAGCGCTCAGGCCCTCCTTGTCGGCCTGCACCTGGATCGGGGTGCCGTGCTCGTCGGTCCCGCTCACCATGAGCACCATGTTGCCCGCCATCCGCTGATAGCGGCTGAAGACGTCGGATGGCACGCCGAATCCGGAGACGTGCCCGATGTGGCGGGGGCCGTTGGCGTAGGGCCAGGCGACCGCGGTCAGGATGTGCTGGGACATGGTGCCCAGCCTAAGGGACGCGGGCTCAGGCCTTGGTGCTCTCCCTGCCGGTAGTGGAAGCCTCCGCCGCCTCGGCGGCGCGCTTGACGGCCTCGGCGGCCTCCTCCGCCGCGGAGGCGGCCACGTCGATGGGCGTCTCCTTGGTACGGCGGATGCCGAGGATGCTGATGAACAGCGCGGCGAAAATCGTCTGGAAGCTCACGATCAGCGCGGTGGCCGAGGGCACGACGAGGCGCAGCGACTCCGAGGGGATCAGCGGGCCGAAGCTGCGGGTCTGCCAGTGGACCAGGGAGGCGACCAGGCCGCCCAGACCGCCCAGGGCCAGCAGCCCGCCGACGATCAGCCCCTTCTCCAGGGAGACGATGTCGATGAGCTTGCGCACCCGCCGATCTTCCGGCAGGAAGCCCTCCTCGGCCGCGTACACCTTGGTGAACAGCGCGAACAGCACCGCCTGGAAGCCGATCACCACCATGGCGGAGGCGCCGACCAGGGTGTCGACGTCGAAGGCGAGCTTTCCGATGTAGACCGGGCCGAAGGTCAGGGCGGCGCCCGCGACCAGGCCGAGGGTCATCAGCACCAGGCCGGGGATGAAGAACAGCCAGCGCGGGCTGTAGAGCATCAGGAAGCGCAGGTGGCGCCAGCCGTCGCGCCAGGAGCGCAGGTGCGGCGGGCGGGAGCGGCCGTCGGGCGAGAGCGTGGTGGGCACCTCGCGTACGTCCAGGCCCGACAGGGTCGAGCGGACCACCATCTCGCTGGCGAACTCCATGCCACCGGTCTGCAGGCCGAGCCTGAGGATGGACTCGCGCCGGAAACCGCGCAGGCCGCAGTGGAAGTCACCGATCGCGCTGGGGAAGAAGAGGCGCCCGATGAAGGAGAGCACCGGGTTGCCCAGGTAGCGGTGGAGCGGGGGCATGGCGCCCGGCGCGATGCCGCCCTTGAACCGGTTGCCCATCACCAGGTCGGCGCCGTCACGGAGCTGCTCGACGAACGGCAGCAGCGCCGTGAAGTCGTAGGAGTCGTCCGCGTCGCCCATGATGACGTAGCGGCCGCGCGCGGCACGGATGCCACCCATCAGGGCGTTGCCGTACCCCTTGGCGTCAACGTGCACGACTCGGGCCCCGGCCTCGCGCGCGAGCTGCTGTGAGCCGTCGGTGCTGCCGTTGTCGGCGATCAGCACTTCCCCGTCGATCCCGTGTTCCCGCATGCAGGCGAGTGCCTTGCGTACGCAGGTCTCCACGGTCTCCGCCTCGTTCAAACAAGGCATGACCACGGTCAGTTCCACGTCTCAACCCTTCACTCACGGCACAGGCCAATCTCACCATGATGCCCTCTGAAGCCCCTCGCCCGGGTCAACTCCCTGAAACGGCTGGCATCCTGTAAGGCATGGTGACCGTCGCCGACCGCCCTCGCCTGGACGTGCCTTTGCCTGATCGGATCCCTCGCCTGCGAGCCTTCCTGTACCGGCATCGCCTCTTCGTGGCCGCCCTCGTGCTGGCGTTCCTGCTGCGTGTGGTCACCATGCTCGGCTATGGCCCGGCCCTGTGGTTCAACGACTCCTACGAGTACGTCTCCGGGGCGGTGAACCCCGACCGGCCCAGTGCGCTGCGCCCGAACGGCTACTCCTTCCTGCTCCTGGCGCTGCGGCCGCTGCACAGCTTCGGCCTGGTGGTCTTCGTGCAGCACCTGATGGGCCTGGGCATCGCGGTGCTGATCTACACCCTGCTGCGCGGCAGGTTCGGCCTGCCCGGCTGGGGGGCGACGCTGGCCGCGGTGCCGGTGCTGTTCGACGCGTACCAGATCCAGCTCGAACACCTGGTCATGTCCGACGCGATGTTCATGCTGCTGGTCGTGGCCGTGATCACGCTGGTGCTCTGGCACCGGCGGATGTCCTGGCGGGTCGGCGCGGCGATCGGGCTGCTGCTGGCCCTCACCGCGCTCACCCGGTCGATCGGCCTGCCGATCCTCGCGCTGGTCGTGGTCTACCTGCTGGTCAAGCGCACGGCCTGGAAGACGATCGCGGCGATGATCACCGCGTGCGCGCTCCCCGTGGTCGGCTACATGGCCTGGTTCGCCTCCGCGTACGGCAACTTCGCGATGACCAACAGTGACGGCGCGATCCTCTACATGCGGACGGCGCTCTTCGCCGACTGCAAGAAGATGCGGATCGACCCCCGCGAGGAGCTGGAGCTGGCGCTGCTGTGCATCAGCGCGCCGCCGGGCCAGCGCGGCTTCTCCGGGCAGAAGTACCTCTGGTGGGCACAGAACGGCCAGCGCTTCCACGCCTTCGGGGTGGGCAGCACGTTCACCCCGGAGACGAACAAGACGGCGGGCGCGTTCGCCCAGCGGGCCATCCTGTCCCAGCCGCTCGACTATCTGAGCCTGGTGGCCGGCGACTTCTTCCGCGCCTTCCACTGGGACCGGCCGCGCTTCCCGGATTTCAACACCTACCGGCAGTACGAGTTCCTGCCGGAGAACAAGATCCTCCCAGCCTGGAGCTCCTATCGGGGAAGCACCGACACCGACGCGCAGAAGTACGATCCGGGCCTGCGGACCGCGCAGATCCAGGGCAAGCTGCGCGTGATCGGTACCGACGTCCACGACCCGTGGGCGGGCTTCATGCAGGGCTACCAGCGGATCGTCCGGCTGCCCGGCCTCGTGATCGGCGTGCTGCTGCTGATCGGCCTGGCCGGGGTGGCGGTGCGCTGGCGCAGGCTGGGCGGCCCCGTGCTGCTGCCGTGGCTGGCCGCCTTCGGTCTCATCCTGGCCCCGGCCGCGACCGCCGAGTTCGACTACCGCTACCTGCTGCCCGCGGTGCCGCTGGCCTGCCTGGCGGCCGCGATCTCGCTGCGCCACGGGTTCTCCCGGCCCGCCGCGTCCGGCACACCTGCCGCGCCCGTCACGCCCAGCTCCGGAACAGCATCCGCGACCACCACTGGGAGTGCGGGATGACCTCGGCGGCCAGCACCGGGTAGAGCCACCAGAAGTTGACCAGCGCCAGCAGGGTGAAGGCCCCGACGACCGCGGCCCCGAGCGCCCTGCGGTTGGGCGCGGCGTCGGCCCGCCCGATGATCAGCCCGGCGACCATGGTCAGCGCGAGGATCATGAAGGGGACCATGGTGATCGCGTAGAACAGGTACATGGTCCGGTTGTCGGCGAGGGCGTAGTAGAACCAGGGGAGCCAGCCCGCGGCGTAGCCGAGGAGCAGGGCCCCGGCGCGCCAGTCGCGGGTGGCGACGTACCAGGCGATCATGGCGATGAGGGCGGCCAGGCCGCCGTACCAGATGACCGGGGTGCCGACGCCGAGCACCGCCTCGGCGCAGTTGTCGGCGCCGCACCCGGTGCCGGGGGTCTCGTAGTGGAACGCCACCGGGCGCGAGAGGATGGGCCAGGTCCAGGGTGTGGACTGGTAGGTGTGCCCCTCGCTCAGCCCGGTGTGGAAGCTCAGCACCTGGAAGTGGTAGCTCAGCCAGGAGCGGAGGGAGTCGAAGACGAAGAACCCGGGGCCCTGCGAGGTCGCCTGCGCCCAGTTGCGGCCCCAGCCGAGCGACGAGGCGAACCAGCCGGCCCAGGAGGCGATGTAGGTGAGGGCCGGCAGCAGGCCCATCGCCAGCAGGACGCCGGTCAGGTCCCGGTTGACCACTCCCAGGTACGGTCTGCGCAGGCCGATGGCCCTGCGGGCGCCGGCGTCCCAGACCAGGGACATGATCGCGAAGGCGACGAGGAAGAAGATCCCCGACCACT
>NZ_JBEXGU010000139.1:0-25568 GCF_040607515.1 Streptosporangium sp. NPDC005286
TTGGCGTTGCCGCTGCACTCCCAGATCTGCAGGCGGGTGCCGTTGGCGCTGGACTGGCCGGTGGCGTCCAGGCACTTGTTGGAGGCGGGGTTCACCAGGTCGTTCGCGGCGCTGTAGGTCCACTGCTGGGCCGCGGTGCCGTTGCAGTCGTAGAGCTGGATCTGCGTTCCGTTGGCGGTGCCGGCGGCGGTGACGTCCAGGCACTTGCCCAGCGCCCTGATGGTGCCGTCGCCGTTACGGGTCCACTGCTGGGCGGCGGTGCCGTTGCAGTCGTAGAGCTGGATCGCGGTGCCGTTGGCACTGCTGGCGGCGGCGACGTCGACGCACTTGCCGCCGATGCCGGTGATCTGCCCGGTGGCGGCGGCGGCCGGTGACGCGACCGTCACACCGGCGAGGGCGAGGGCGACGACGGTGAGCATCCCGCCGAGGGTGGTCGGGAGCGACGTGCGACGGCGCCGGGGAGGCGACTGTCTGGTGGCCATACGCGGATTTCCTTCCGTCTTGGGGGGCGTGCGGGGGGCCGGACATGACGAGCGTGCTTTTGCGAATGGCCGTACGCGACCCGGTGGGCCTGACGTGTGGCGGCGCGCCGCTCGGCGTGCCCTGAGGTCCTGCCGCGACGGATACGGCAGGGGGAGGCGAGGTCTTGCCCGGATGGGGAGCGGTCGGCGCGCCTCGCATCCGCCAACGCCCCGCGTTGGAGAGAGCGAGTCATGGGGGGTCCCTTCAAGGCAAGGTCTCGCTTGCCCGGGACCCTAGGTCAGACTTCGTTCTCCAGTCAATACAAGAGGTAAAAAAAGTCGCACGGCCCGGCTCGCCCGCCTGTGCGAAACGCTGTGATCTGTGCGGAGGCGCGAGGCGGCGACCTGCGGAGGGGGCCGTTCCAGGGAGCGGTTCCTGTCAGGGGAGTCCGTCAGAGCGCCCGCGATCCGCTGACGGCGCGCGCGGGGATCGTGCGGCGTCGGCGGGCCTGTCCCCGTCGTGGTTCCGTGCGGCACCGGCGGCCTCCTTTCCGGAAGCCGCCGACGCCGAGGGTTTCTTGCCCGTCGTCCGGATCATCCGGCACGGATCAGGGGCGACCGCCGGAGCCGTCGAGTCCGGCGCGGCGCAGGGCGTCGGCCATCGCGCCGCTCGGCGCGTTACGCTGCCGGCCCCCGCGGTCCTGCCGCTGCCGGTCGCCGCGTCCCTGCCCGCCGCTCTGCCCGCCGCCTTGCCTGCCGCCGTCGCCCTGGCGCTGACCGCCACCGCCACCGCCCTGCTGGTCGCGCTGCTCGCGCGGTCCTCGCGGGCCGGACGGCTTGACGTCGTCGTCCAGGCGCAGGGTGAGCGAGATGCGCTTGCGGGGGATGTCGACGTCGAGCACCTTCACCCTGACGATGTCACCGGGCTTGACCACCTCGCGCGGGTCCTTGACGAAGTTGTGCGACAGCGCCGACACGTGCACCAGGCCGTCCTGGTGCACGCCGACGTCGACGAAGGCGCCGAAGGCCGCCACATTGGTGACCACGCCCTCCAGCAGCATGCCGGGGGTGAGGTCGGAGAGCTTCTCCACGCCCTCCTTGAAGGTCGCCGTCTTGAAGGCCGGGCGCGGGTCACGGCCCGGCTTCTCCAACTCGGAGAGGATGTCGGTGACGGTCGGCAGCCCGAAGGTGTCGTCCACGAACTCCGCCGGGCGCAGGGCCCGCAGCACCGTACCGTTGCCGATCAGGGTGGTGATGTCACCGCCGGTGCTCTGCAGGATGCGCCGCACCACCGGGTAGGACTCCGGGTGCACGCTGGAGGTGTCGAGCGGGTCGTCGCCGCCGCGGATGCGCAGGAAGCCCGCGCACTGCTCGAAGGCCTTCGGGCCGAGCCTGGCCACGTCCTTCAGCGCCTTGCGGGAACGGAACGGGCCGTTGGCGTCGCGGTGCTGGACGATGTTCTCGGCGAGCCCGGAGCCGATGCCCGACACCCGGGTGAGCAGCGGTGCCGAGGCGGTGTTGACGTCGACGCCGACCGCGTTCACACAGTCCTCCACCACCGCGTCGAGGGAGCGGGAGAGCTTGGTCTCGGCGAGGTCGTGCTGGTACTGGCCGACGCCGATCGACTTGGGGTCGATCTTGACCAGTTCGGCCAGCGGGTCCTGGAGCCGCCGGGCGATCGACACGGCGCCGCGCAGCGACACGTCCATGCCGGGCAGCTCCTGCGAGGCGAACGCCGAGGCGGAGTAGACCGAGGCCCCGGCCTCCGACACCACGACCTTGGTCAGCCCGGGGACCAGCTTCACCAGCTCGCCCGCGAGCTTGTCGGTCTCGCGCGAGGCGGTGCCGTTGCCGATGGAGACGAGTTCCACGTCGTACTTCTTCGCCAGCGCGGCGAGGGTGGCCAGCGACTGGTCCCACTGGCGGCGCGGTTCGTGGGGGTAGATCGTGTCGGTGGCCAGCACCTTGCCGGTCGCGTCGACCACCGCGACCTTCACGCCGGTGCGCAGCCCCGGGTCCAGCCCCATGGTCGCGCGGCTCCCCGCGGGCGCGGCGAGCAGCAGGTCGCGCAGGTTCGCGGCGAACACGCGGACCGCCTCCTCCTCGGCGGCCTGCCACATGCGCGTCCGCAGGTCGATGCCGAGGTGGACGAGGATGCGGGTGCGCCAGGCCCAGCGGACCGTGTCGGCCAGCCACGCGTCGGCGGGCCTTCCCCGGTCGGCGATGCCGAAGCGGTGCGCGACGCGGCCCTCGTAGGTGCCGGTGGGCTCCGGCTCCGGCTCCAGGGTGAGGGTGAGGACCTCCTCCTTCTCCCCCCGGAACATCGCCAGGATCCGGTGCGAGGGCAGCTTGGTGAACGGCTCGGCGAAGTCGAAGTAGTCGGAGAACTTGGCGCCCTCCGCCTCCTTGCCCTCGCGGACCGCCGCGACCAGGCGCCCCTTCGTCCACATCCGCTCGCGCAGCTCGCCGACCAGGTCGGCGTCCTCGCCGAACCGCTCGACCAGGATCGCGCGGGCACCGTCAAGCGCGGCGGCGGCGTCGGCCACCCCCTCGCCGACGAACGCCTCCGCCGCGGCCCGCGGGTCGACCGACGGGTCCGCCAGCAGGCCGTCGGCGAGCGGTTCGAGCCCCGCCTCCCTGGCGATCTGCGCCTTGGTCCGCCGCTTGGGCTTGTAGGGAAGGTAGATGTCCTCCAGGCGGGCCTTGGAATCGGCCGCCATGATCTGTGCCCGCAGGGCGTCGTCGAGCTTGCCCTGGCCTTCGATCGATTCCAGGATCGCGGTGCGCCGCTCCTCCAGCTCCCGCAGATAGCGCAGCCTCTCCTCCAGAGTGCGCAGCTGCGTGTCGTCGAGCATCTCGGTGGCTTCCTTGCGGTAGCGGGCGATGAACGGCACGGTGGCGCCGCCGTCGAGCAGGTCCACCGCCGCCCGCACCTGTCGCTCGCGCACACCCAGCTCTTCGGCGATCCGCTGATGAATAGACGTGGTCACGATCTCTCTTCCTTCTTGATGGCGGTCCCAAGCTACCGCCTCACCTCCCCGGCGGGTCGGAGAGCCGGAGGCGGGAATCACGCGAGAGCCGGAAAAGAACCGCGCACCACGTCGGTGTCCAGCCGCGCGCGGAACTCCAGGGTGAGGTCACACAGACCCTCGGCACGCCGCGGTGCCGGTGCTTCCGAGGTGGAGCCCGCCACCGCTGATCCGCGCGCCGCCGCCCAGCGCGAGGGGCGTGGCGAGGGAGCCGATCGCCACCGGTTCGAGGCCCAGGTGGGGACGCTCGCGGACGCGTTCGGTCGCAGCCGACCGGGAACGGGCGCCCGCCCCGGGGTGCCGCTAACCGCAGGTGACCTCGGTGAAGGTCGGGGGGGTGGCGGCGGCTCCCACGAAACCGATGTCGGTGGCGGTCGCTCCCGGCCGCAGCGGCGGCTTGTCGCCCAAGGCGTGGATCATCGCGACTGGACCGCTCTGCATGTGGGTGCCGTTCCACGCCTGGGTGAGGGTCGCCCCCTGCGGCAGCATCCACTGGATGTACCAGCCGCCCAGCGGCTGCTCGCCGTCGTTGGTGATCGTCGCGGCGCCCCGGTAGCCGCCGGGCCAAGACTCCACCAGGGTGACCGTCGCCCGGCACTTCGCCGCGGCCGGGAGCGCGGCCGGGGTGTCTCGCTGGACGGCCGGGGAAGGCGGTGGCGCCGAGGTGGCCTGAGGGGGGATCGGGGAGGGGAGGTGCGCCGCGGTGTGCCCGCCCTCCGGCGCCCGGCCTGCGCAGGCCACCGCGATCAGGGCCACCGCCGCGCCGAGCGAGACGAGACCCAGCAGTTGCGCGATCTTCGTGGTGGGCGGCACGGGAATCCCTTCCGCGAGGACACGGGCCCGGTACGGACATGGCGGGGTGAGACGGGGAAACGCGCGTGGTCCCGCCGGCGCCCGTCAGGCACCGGCGGGACCACGTCCCGTTATGGGCTGGTACAGGTGACGGTCGGGGAGCCGCTGGTGCCCGAGGCGGTGAACCCGAAGGTGGTCGAGCCTCCGGCCGCTATCGTCCGGTTCCAGTCGGCGTTCTTGGCCGTGACCGCGGACCCCGATGTGGTGTACGTGCCGTTCCACAGGCTGTTTATGGCACTGCCGCTGCCGAGCGTCCACTTCGCGGTCCAGCCGTTGATGGCGGCGGAACCCGGGTTGCTCACGGTCACCTCGGCCTGGAAGCCGCCCGACCAGGAGTTGATGGTCTTGTAGGAGGCGGTGCACGACCCGCCGGGGCCGGGCGTCGGCGTCACGGTCGGCGTCACGGTCGGCGTCACGGTCGGCGTCGGGTTGGGGGTCGGGTTGGTGCCCGGCCGACCCACGCCGGTCACCTCACCGTTGCCACCGTCGAAGACCACGTCGGAGCAGTTGTAGAACGTCTCGGCCGAGTCGGAGCGCTTCCACACCGAGTAGATGATGTGGCGGCCCGTCTTGTTCGAGGGCAGCGTGGCGTTCCAGTAGTAGTGGGCGTCGTTGGTACCCGGTGAGCCGACGCTCTGCGGGTGGTCGGCCGTGTGGAAGGGCGTGCTCTCCAGGTCACCCCAGGTCAGTGCCCGGTTGGGGTTCCAGCCGTCCTTGGTGATGTAGAGGTAGAACCAGCCCGGGTGGGCGGCCCACTTGTTGTACTTGAACTGGATCGACGCGCCCGAGGTCAGGTGCGTCACCGGCCAGTCGGCGCTCGGCAGGTCGTACCCGCTGTAGCCGGGGTTGCCGCCGCTGCACGCCTGACCGTCCGGGATGAACCCCTGGGTCCGCCCGGCACCGTCGGACCGCAGCACGCTGAACCAGTTGTAGAGCGAGTTGGCTCCACTCTGGGCCACCGCCGCCGAGCAGGCCGGGTTGATGGGCACGATGTTCCCCTGCGGGGAGAGGCCGTCCTGCCAGCAGAAAAAGGTCCGGCTGCCAGGCGTCATCATGGCGCCGTGCGCCGAGGCCGACTGGGGAATGAGGACGACGGCGAGCAGTGCGGTCATTAATGTGGCCACACTGGCGACAGCCATACTTCGCCATTTACTCACAGAATTACCCTCCCTTTCGAGGGATGACGAGTAGTTGATCAATGGCGGTGAGGCGCCCACGCGAGACGGACTCTAGGTCGTCGGTCCAGGGGTGTAAATGGAGTGCCTTTTCCGAGGTCCGATGACAGGGTGTCGCAGCAGGTCGGAGGGGTGGAGGGCGGTTTTGCGAGATGAAAGGTTCACAGCCTGAGCGCGTTCCGGTGAGGTTTTCGCGCGAGGGCTTCCGGATGGTGCGGGGAATGCCATACGGAAAACGCCAAGACCGGCCGGAACGGTGTTCCGGCCGGTCTTGGCGGCGAGGACGGACCCGGTGCGACTACTGCTTTCTCTCCGTCGCGGCGAGCTTCTCGAGCGCGGGGCCCGCGAGCCGGTACCTGTCCCACTCGTCTTGTGGTTCCGCGCCGAGCGACCGGTAGAAGTCGATGGCGGGGGCGTTCCAGTCGAGCACCGACCACTCGAACCGGTCGTAGCCGCGCTCCACGCAGATGCGGGCCAGTTCGGTGAGCAGTTCCCTGCCGTACCCGCCACGCCGGTGCTCGGGGCGGACGAAGAGATCTTCGAGGTAGACCCCGTGCGTGCCGGTCCAGGTCGAGTAGGAGACGAACCAGATCGCGAACCCCGTGGCGCTGTCCCCGTCGGTGGCCATGTGGCAGAACACGCTGGGGGAGGGGCGGAAGAGCGCCTCACGGAGCAGATCCGGGGTGTTCTTGACCTGATCCGGCGCCTTCTCGTACTCCGCGAGGCCGTGGATCATGTCGATGATCGTCGGAATGTCATCCGGTGTTGCGGGGCGAATCATGCTCGCAGTCTACTGACGACCAAAGGCGGGCGTTACCCGGAGACTAGCTGTCACCGCAGGTCAGAGGTGTAGTCGCGGGTCACGTCGGGCTCTTGGGTTCGGTAGGCGCGGGGTACGGAGGGGCCGCGCCAGCAAAGCGGATTTTTAGTAATAAAACATGACATATATCGCGGTGTAGCTGTGCGGGTGGCTCCTCCCGTAAGTTGGCTGCTGATCGAAGTGCGGGTCGTTGAGAGAGGCGGGTCACCATGTCGACAGAGCCCACGGGGGAGAGGTTGGCGGAACTCAGGCAGGCGTTCGCGGCCATCGACGCCGACGGTGACGGATTCATCACGGAGGCGGAGTTCGGCGGGCACTTCCCCGACCTGCCCGCGGAGGCCATCGGGTCGCTGAACCGGGACGGCGACTCCGACGGCGACGGCCGCTTCTCGTTCGAGGAGTTCGTCCGCCTGGTCTCCCGCGGCTGATCCGCCCGCCCGCTCTCCCCGGAGAGCGGGCGTGTCCGGCAGCCATGTCCGTGTCCACGGTCCGGCTCACGATCCCGCCGCGGGGCCGATCGCCGGAGGGCCGCCGGGAATCAACGTGAGGCGATGACGCTCTCACCGGAGAGTTCGCGCACCGACTCCTCGACCGTGGAGGCGATGGGAAACGCGTCTCGCAGTTTGGTCAGATCGAGCAGGCGGCCGAGGAATCCGTGCACGCCGACGAGGCGCAGCCAGCCCTTCCGCTCGTAGGCGCGCCGCAGGCTCGTCAGCAGCACCCAGATGCCCGTGGAATCGCAGAATTCCAGCTCCGTCGTGTCGACGACCAGGCAGACATGGCCCCGCCTCATGAACTCCGCGAGCCTCTCCTCCAGCAGGGGAGCCGATGATTTGTCCAGATCGCCGATCAGGGTCACTACGGAGAACTGCGGACGCGCGTCCACGGTGACGGAAAGCCGAGTCATATCGCCCCGCTGTCTACGGCAGTTGGAGACAGCGCCCTGTCGGGAGCCGTGCAAGGACTGGTGCCATCAGCACCACCGTACGCCCGTGGCTTGTGACAGTTCAACGGGTGACCGTGAACCGCCGGATGTCAGGACGGCGCCCGACGCGAAGCGGACCCGCTCGGGGAGACGCCGTTTGCCCGTTCCGCCTCCGGGCAGGCCCGGAAAATGGGAACCACAGGCCTGGCAGTGCTCACGGTCAACGCGGGATCATCGAGCCTCCAGCTTCACCTCGTCCGCGACGGCGAGGTCCTGCGCACCGAGCACAGCGAGCGGAGTCCCGACCCAGGGTCGGCGGAGCGGACGATCGGGGACTTCCTCGCCGACGTCCCGGACGGCGACCTCGCCGCGGTCGGCCACCGGCTGGTACACGGCGGTGAGGCCGTACGGAAGCCGACGGTCGTCGATGACGACGTGCTGGACGCGGTAAGAGAGTACGCGGACCTTGCCCCGCTGCACGTGCCGCCCGCGCTCGCACTCGTCGAGGCCGCCCGGCGCAGGCTGCCCGGCCTCCCGCAGGTGCTCTGCCCCGACACCGCCTTCCACGCCGCGCTTCCGGATCGCGCCGCCACCTACGCGCTGCCCGCGCAGTGGAGGAGCCGGTACGGCCTGCGCCGCTACGGCTTCCACGGTCTGTCCTACGCCTGGGCGCTGGGGCGGGCCGCGGAACTGCTTGACCGGCCCGTTCGCGCACTTCAGGTCGTCCTGACCCACCTCGGCGGGGGCTCCTCGGTGTGCGCGGTCCGCGAGGGCCGCAGCGTGGACACCTCGATGGGGTTCACCCCGCTGGAGGGGGTGCCGATGAGCACGCGTTCGGGGAGCGTCGACCCCGGCATGCTGCTCTGGCTGCTGTCCGGTTCCCGGCTCACGCTCGACGAACTGCGCGACGGCCTGGAACACCGGTCGGGGCTGCTCGGACTCTCGGACGGGGAGTCGGGCGACACCCGGGAACTGGTCGCCTCCGGCGACCCCGCCTCGGCCTTGGCCCTGGAGGTGTTCGCGTACCGGGTGAGCCGGGAGATCGCCGCGGCCGCGACGAGCCTGGACCGGCTGGACGCGCTCGTCTTCACCGGGGAGATCGGCTGGGATCAGCCGGAGGTCCGCGAAGCCGTCTGCCGCGGGCTCGCGCTGCTCGGGGTCGAGCCGCCCGTCCGCACCGACCTCGACGTCGACGGGATGGTCAGCGCACCCGGCGTACCCGTGCCCGTGCTGGGGATCCGTCCGAGAGAGGAGCTTCAACTCGCCCGCGACACCCTCGGCGTGCTCGGCGGTCATCCGTGAGAACCCGGTCACCGTCCGCGGGCGGGGCAGCCTGCCTTTTCACGCCCTCGCGGGGACGGGAAGGGGCAGGTCGCCCCGATGATCGCGGAGACGGCGCAACGGCATGTCCCGCGAACGGGACTCCGTTCCATGCGTGGTTGCCAGACCTTACGAGGCTGATACCGAGTTGGTGACCGGCCGCCCCGCCGTGAGCGTCTGCCGCATCGGCTTGCCGACGCTGGGCGCCGAGGTGATTCCCTCCGGCGCTTCCTGGACGTCCACCGGGTTGATCCGGCCGCCGTGCTCGTCGTGGTGATCGGCGTCGGCGTCGTCGAACCACACGCCGCCGTCCGCGAGATAGCGGAAACGGATGGGCTGCCGTGCGGGGACGGTCAGGCTCACCTGGTAGGTGCCGTTCTCCTTGCGTTGCATGGGGTGGGCGTAGGGGTCCCAGCCGTTGAAGTCGCCGACCAGTGAAACCCCTCCCCTGGCCGGGCCCTCCGCTATGGTGAAAGTCAGCTTGACCTGGCCGTTCTTGGTCGGCTTACCGCGCTTGATCACTGAAATCCTCCTGACATCACTGTCTCCGTGCGTAACGTGCCGTGATCTCGGTTGCGGAAAGACGTGAAGATCACGCCAACTACCGGGTCGCGCCGACAGGGACGTGACGCGACCGGGAGGCCGACGCTCAGTCACGGCCGAGCCGTCGATCCCATATGGATCGTTACCGCCCGTAGCGGCGGGACAACCCGGGCAGACCGACTTTTGATCGGCATCACGTCCGACCTTGACCCGAACGTGGCGGTCGGCCGATCCACGGTCGGAGACAGGTCGGGTGTCGGCCAGGATGGTGGAGTGGACATAACGCCGATCTCCCCGTCGTCGCTGGTGGAGGAAATCGCGGACCGGGTGGACGCGGAGCCCCGCGACTCCTGGGTGCGCGTCGCGCTCGACGGAGCGCCGGCGGCGCGGCCCGGGGATCTCGCCGACGAGCTGGTCGACCCGCTCCGGCTCCGCGGCCGGGAGGTGCTCCGTGTCCTCTCCGCCGACTTCCTGCGCCCGGCCTCGCTCCGTTTCGAGTACGGCAGGACCGATCCTGACTCCTTCTACATCGACTGGTTCGACTACAAAGGGCTGGTCCGCGAGGTTCTGGGGCCGCTCGCTCCCGGCCGGTCGGGGAAGGTGCTGCCCACGCTGTGGGACAGCACGATCGATCGGGCCACCCGTGCGCCCTATGTCACCGTCCCCCCAGGTGGGGTGCTGCTGCTGGCCGGTCCGCTGCTGCTGGGCAGGGGGCTGCCGTTCGACCTGACCGTGCACCTGAGGCTCTCGCCGGGCGCGCTCGCCCGGCGCACCCCGGACGAGGAGCGCTGGACGCTGCCCGCCTACGCGCGCTACGAGGCGGAGGTCGCGCCGGCGCGGGTCGCCGACATGGTCGTCCGCGTCGACGACCCGAGACATCCGGCCCTGGTCACAGCGCCGTGACCCGTCTTCCGGCGGGCGGAGCGGGAATGAGGGCCGGGCACGAAGGCGGGGTGCGTCCTGGTGGACACGCCCCGCCTTCGATCATCCAACGGCACGGTCAGGTGGCGCCTCGCCGCGTTGCCGTCGGTCACCGCGGCACGCCGCGGCTCCCTCCTCCGCCTCGCGAGGCACCACCTGACCGACCCTCGCCACGGCAAGATCCGCGAGACCGGGCCTAGACACCCGCGCGCGAGGGCATTCTGCCCTCGGAGTACGTGCCGTGGAGCATCTCCTGCTCCGTCGGCCGCATCTCGTCGCGGGCCTCCTCCATGCGCAGCGCGATCCCCATCCCGAAGAAGGTGGGTGCCCACTCACCGATGAAGATCCCCCACCGGTCCGCTCGGTCGATGCCTGCCTTCTCCGCCGAATTCGATGCCAGCCACGCCGCGAAGGACAGGCCGACCGAGGCGATTCCGGCGATGTACATCGCGTTGGACTTCACGCCCATTTTGTGAAGCGTACTGATCATTTCATCCCCCTGATGGTGGTTCGCTGTTATGGTTACCCTGGGAAATCATAGATAACCGAATGTGACGAACCGCAGGTAGGGGCCTCTTGGTGCCGGTGGTCCCGTTCACTCCTTGCCGAGGCGCTTGAGGAGGTCTTCGCGCCTGGCGTCGAGCTCGCTGACGAGGATCTCCTGCTCGTCGGCCTGGTTGATCATCATTGATCGTTCGACGGGGTCGGTGGGGCCGAGCTCTCCGACCTGCCTGCGCATCTCGGCGACCTCGTTACGCAGTCTCTCCAGATCCTCTTCGACCTGCCGCAGTTCTTCCTGAAGGCTCATCTGCTGTCCATACCCCTGCTTTCGGCCTCGACTCCCGGCCGTGGCCGTCTCGCCGTGCCCGCCGATCCGGCCTCGCACCCGCCCGGTGACGGGAACCTGGCCGGCCCGGCCGGTGTACCTCCCGCATGAGACGAATCCTTATCCTCCTGGCGTTCATCGTCCCCCTGCTGGCCCTGGCCGCACCGGCGCGGGCCGGAGGCTGGGCGATCACCGTGATGGACCCGGTTCCCGCGAAGACGGACCCGGACACGACGTACACGCTCGGCTTCTGGCTGCTCCAGCACGGCACCCACCCGTACCTGGGCGACGACCTGGGCGAGGTCGCACTGAAGTTCACGGACGGGAAGAAAAGCCTCAAGTTTGTCGGAGTGGAGTTGAAGGAGCCCGCCCACTACGCCGCCGCGATCTCGCTGCCCGAGGGAACGTGGGAGGTGGAGGCCGTCCAAGGCTGGTTCGCGCCCTACCGGATCGGCACCCTCACCGTGCCGGGGAGGCTGGAGATCGCCCCGATTCCCAGTGACTTCAGGCAGTCGATCGCCGCCCAGCCGCCGCAGGAGCACTGGGGGGCGATCCGGCCGCCGGCCGTCCCCCTGGGCGATGCCGCCTCCAGCACTCCCACCACGCCCGTCGCCACCCCGGCGGCGGCGCCCGCGGGGGATGCACCCGGCGGTATGACCACCGTGGCGGTCGTGGAGCGCGGCTCCTGGTGGCGGCCCTCGTACCTGGTCGCGGGGCTCCTGGGGGTCACCGCCCTCGTGGCGCTGGCCTACCGGGTGCGGCGGCGCTGACGGCCGCGTCCTCCGCGGCCGTCCTCACGGGCAGAGGGTACGTCCGGGAAGGTGCCGCCGAGGACGTCGTGCGGGGTGCCGGGGACCGCGCCCCGCGGTCCGAGGAGGAGCAGCCGGTTCGGCGGGGGAACCCGTGGCACAGGGGCGCCACGGGCTCCTCACGCCGGTCAGGCGGTCAGTCATCGTCCCGGTCGTGGTGGTCGTCCCGGTCGTCGTGGTGATCCCGGTTGCCGTGGTCGTCCCGGTCTTCGTGGTCGTCCCTGTCATCCCGGTTGCCGTGGTCGTCCCTGCCGTTGGTGGCGTTGTCGTCGGAGGCGTTGTCGTCGGCGTCGTCCACGGCCTCCCGGTCCTGCTCCAGGATCGCGCCGGTGGCGGCGTCGACGTCGAAGTCGTGCTCGACATCGCCTTCGCGGAGCTCGACCTCCCAGTTGGCGGGAGTCTCGTCGCCGTCGAACTCGACCTTGACGAGCTTGGCGCCGGGCACCTTCTCCTGAGCGATCCTGACGGCCTCGTCCCGCGAGATCTTGGCCTCCGCCTCGCCGGGCGCGGGGGTGCTCTCGGCGTCGGGCGTCGGATTCACCGGCGCGGGCGTCGTCGCCGTGCCGCTGGGGGCCGGGGTGGGCGTCGTGGTTCCGGCGGAGGCGACCGCGCCACCTCCGGCGATGACGGCGAGGAGTCCGGTGGCGGCGATGGTGAGTTTCGTAGTGTTTCGCATGTCCCCGAGCTTGCCGGGTACCCCATTAGCGCCACGCTGCGCCAACCCTAAAAGCAGGTTAAGGTCCGTCGGTCGGTTCAGCGGATGGTTTCGCCCGCCGAGAGGGAGAGCAGGCCGAGTTCCTCGCGGGTCGGCAGACCGTGCCAGTCGCCGTGGGTCGCCACCGCGAACGCCCCCAGGGTGACGCCGCGGTCCAGGCGGCCCGCCGGCGGCAGGCCGTCCAGCAGCCCGGAGAGGTAACCGGCCACGAAGGCGTCCCCCGCCCCGATCGTGCTCACCACCGGGACCCGGCGAGCGGGCAGCACGACACGGTCATCGGCCGTCCAGGCCTCGGCCCCCGCCGCCCCGTGCTTGACGACCACCTCACCCACCCCCGCCAGGAGCGCGCCCTCGGCGCCGCCGGACACGACGAGCGCCAGCTCGTCGTCCGAGGCGACCAGCACGTCCACGTACGGCAGCAGGTCGCCCAGCACGGCCGACGCCTCCGCGGTGTCCCACAGCCGGGCGCGGTGGTTGACGTCGAGGCACACGCGCGCGCCGAGCTCGCGGGCCCGCCGCACGGCGTGTTCGATCGCGGCCCGGGGCTCCGGGCCGAGCGCGGGGGTGATACCGGTGACGTGCAACACCCTCGGTGTTCCCCCGCCCACCTCACCGCCCCCGCCCGAGCCTTCGCGCCCGTCCGAGGTCAGCGCGGCCGTCACGTCGGCGGGGTTCAACCGCGATCCGGCCGATCCCGACCGGTAGTAGTGAACACGGGCCACGTCGCCGATCCGGTTCTCCTGAATGAGCAGGCCCGTCGGGTGCTCGGGGTCGATCCGGACCGCGCGGACGTCGACGGCCTCGGCCCGCAGCGTGCGCAGCACCAGTAGTCCGAGCTCGTCGGCTCCGACCACGCCCGCCCAGCGGGCGGTGTGGCCGAGCCTCGCCAGCCCGATCGCCACGTTCGCCTCCGCCCCGGCGACCGAGAGCCCGAGGCTGCCCCCGAGGCGGAGAGGGCCCGCGCCGTGCAGGGAGGCCATCGCCTCTCCGACGGTCAGCACGTCGATCACGTGCCGCCCGCCGTTCCCGTCCGGTGTCGTCACTGGTTCACCGCCTCCGGCAGGCCGTCGGGTGTCAAGGCCTCACCGCTTTCAGGAAGCCGCGGGCGCGTTCCCGCAGCGCGGCCAGATCGCCTCCGTGCGGGGCGTCGCCGACCAGGGGAGAGCCCACCCCGACGGCCACGGCCCCGGCGTCGAGGTAGGGGCGGACCTGGTCGGCGCGCACGCCGCCGACCGGTACGAGCGGCACACCGGGAAAGGGGTCGAGCAGCGCGGAGAGGTAGCCGGGTCCACCCGCGGAGGCGGGGAACACCTTGACGGCGGTCGCTCCGGCGGTCGTCGCGTTCCACACCTCGGTCGGCGTCATCGCGCCGATCAGGGTGGGAAGGCCCAGCTCGATGGCGCGGGCCGTCCCGTCGCCCATGGCGGGGGTCACCGCGAAGCCCGCTCCGGCCGAGGCGGCGGCGTCCGCGTCGGCAGCGGTCAGCACGGTTCCGGCGCCGAGGAACACGGCGCCTCCGAGCTCGGCGCGCACCCGGGCGATGACGTCGAGCGCCCCGGTGCCGGTGAGCGACACCTCCAGGACGTCGATCCCCTCCTCGACGAGCGCGCACGCCGTGCGGAACGAGCCCTCCGGGTCGCGACCCCGGACGATGGCCAGCAGGCGTCGCCCCCGGAGCAGTTCGAGGAGGCGGACCGTTTCCGGGAATTCCATGATCACCACTCTGCCATCGAACCGTCGTCGTGCCGCCACAGCGGGTTGCGCCACGCGTGGGGCCGCTTGTCCGCCCGCCGTACCGCCTGCTCGTCGACTGTCACGCCGAGGCCGGGCAGCGGGGTGCGGTGGGCGTACCCCTGAACGAAGGCGAACGGCGCGGGGTCGAGGACGTAGTCGAGCAGCTCCGCGCCCTCGTTGTAGTGGATGCCGGCGCTCTGTTCCTGGATGAGGAAGTTCGGCGTGGCGAAGGCCACCTGGAGGCTGGCGGCCAGCGCGATCGGCCCAAGCGGGCAGTGCGGCGCGAGCTGTACGTCGAACGTCTCGGCGAGCGAGGCGATGCGCCGTACCTCGGAGATGCCGCCCGCGTGGGAGAGGTCGGGCTGTGCCACGGCGAGTCCGGAGTTCAGCACGGGCAGGAAGTCGGAACGGGAGTACAGGCGCTCGCCGAGTGCGATGGGCACCTCGGTCGACGCGGTGAGCTCGCCGAGCCGGTGCAGGTACTCCGGTGCCAGCGGCTCCTCGACGAACATGGGGTGCAGGTCGGCGATCGCGGCGATGATCCGCCGCGCGCTGGCCGTTCCGGCGCGGCCGTGCAGGTCGACGGCGAAGTCACGGGAGGTGCCGAGCGCCGCCCTGGCGACCTCGGCGCGCTCGACGACGGCGGCCAGGCCCGCCGCGCCGATCGACCGGTCCATCAGGCCGGAGCCGTTCATCTTGATGGCGGTGAACCCGGCCTCGACCTGCTTCTCGATCGCCTCGCGCAGCTCGCCGGGGTCATCGCCGCCGACCCATGCGTACGCCCGGACACGGTCCCTGACCGGCCCGCCCAGTAGCGCGTGCACCGGCGCCCCGTAGTGCTTGCCCGCGATGTCCCACAGCGCCTGGTCGAGCCCGGCCACCGCGCTCGACAGCACGGGACCGCCCCGGTAGAAGCCCCCCTTGGTCAGCACCTGCCAGTGGTCCTCGATCCGCAACGGGTCCTGGCCGAGCAGGTGTTCGCCGAGGACCTCGACCGCCGCCCGCACGACCTCGGCCCTGCCCTCGACGACGGGCTCCCCCCAGCCGACGACGCCGTCGTCGGTCTCCACCCGGCAGAACAGCCAGCGCGGAGGGACGAGGAACGTCTCGATCCTCTCGATCTTCACTTTCCCTCCAGGTGTAGCCGTTCGACGTCGCTCCACGCCTTGGCCAGCAGATCCCGCATCGCGGCCTCGGCCGCGACGTCGTCGGCGGCCCTGACGGCGTCGAGAACCGCCAGGTGGCTGGGCACCGGGTCGTCGCTGTCGCGGGAACCGTGGACGAGCCGGTCGCGCCCGGCGAGCCCGGCGCCCATCACGACCTCCATGCGCACCAGCAGCTCGTTGCCGCCCGCCGCGAGCAGCGCGCGGTGGAAGAGCAGGTCGGCCTCGACGACGGCGCCGGGATCGCCCGCGTCCCCCGCCTCGGCCATCCGGTCCAGCGCGGCCTGCAGTTCCTCCAGCTGCCCGGGGGTACGGCGCAGCGCCGCCAGGCGGGCGACCGGCGGCTCGACGATGGCCCGCAGCTCGTGCAGGTCGCGCAGGAAGCCGTGGTCGGGGCGGCCGGCGAACTTCCACCGGATCACGTCGCCGTCGAGCAGGTTCCAGTCGGAACGCGGACGCACGTACGTGCCCAGCTTCGGCCGGGCGGAGATGAGCCCCTTGGCGGTGAGGACCTTCATCGCCTCGCGCAGCGCGGTCGAGCTGACGCCGAGTCTGTCCTGCAGGACGGACACGTCGAGGGGGTCGCCCTCGCGACACTCACCGCTGAAGATCATCGCGGCGATCGCCTCGACGGTCTGTCCGTGGAGGCCCCGTCCGCTGTACACAGCCATCATGCCGAGTCCTTCACTATGCTCCATCCGCCGTCGACGACCAGCGACGCGCCCGTGACGAACGATGCCTCGGACGACGCCAGGAAGGAGATGACCGAGGCGACCTCCTCAGGCGAGCCGAACCTCTGTAGCACGGTCGCCCTGACACTGCCGGCACGGCCCTCCTCGTCGACCCGGTCCCAGGCCGGGGTCATGATCGGCCCGGGGATGACGCAGTTGACGCGTACGGCCGGGCCGTACTCCACCGCGAGCTGCCGGGTGAGCGCCGTCAACCCGCCCTTCGCCGCCGCGTAGGCGGGATGTCCGGGAAGCCCGACGAGAGCGTGTACCGATGAGGTGATTACCATGGCGCCGCCGGTGCGAGCAAGATCGGGCAACAGCCGGTGGGCGGCCAGGAAGGTCCCGGTGAGGCTGACGCCGATCTGCCGGTTCCACGAGTCGAGCGACGTCTCGTGCGCGGGCGCCACCTCGACGGTGTACGCGTTGCTGACGACCACGTCGATCGGTCCCCATCCGGCGACGTGGTCCCAGGTCTCCTCGCGGCTCACGTCGCCCGCCAGGAAGGTGGCCTCGCCACCCGCCGCGCGCAGTTCGGCGACCAGCGCCTCCCCGGCCTCGGACACGTCGACGACCAGCACGGAAGCGCCCTCGGCGGACAGCTGCCTGGCGGTCGCCGCGCCGATGCCCGACGCGCCTCCGGTCACCACGGCGCTCCTGTCGGCGAAGCGGCCCGTCACGCGTCCTCCTGGCGGATCACCGTGACGTCGTGGGGTGCCAGCTCGACACCCGCGGCGTGTACCGGACGGTCTCCGTGGTTGAGCAGGAACAGGAATCGGCGGCCGTCTCCGGCGACCCGCGCCACCGCCTCGACGCCGTCGGGGAGATTCGGCAGGACGGGGGAGACCCCGGCCAGGCGGAGCGCGTCGCGGACCAGCTCGCGCATGGTGTCCTCGTCGGGACGGGTGCCCAGGTAGGTCGCGGTGCCCGCGCCGAAGGCGTGCCGGGTGACCGCGGGCAGCCCGGCCAGCGGTCCGTCCGCGTAGGCGGCGAGCTCGCTCGCGCCCTCCGGCACGATGTGGTCGGCCCACAGGTCGGCCGTCCCTCCGAAGCCTCCGGTGCCTTCCGTCGTACCGCCAGGAGGAGCCGCGTGGCCGGGGAGGCCGTGCCCGCCCGGGACCAGTTTGACGCGCTCGCCTTCGCTCAGCGGCCAGAACTCCTCGATCCGCAGTCCGAGCGGTTCGCGCAGCGCCCCCGGGTAGCCGCCGAGGCGTACCCGGTCGCACTCGTCGGCGATGCCGCTGAAGAAGGACACCAACAGGTGCCCGCCCGCCCGCACGTACTCGCGGAGGTTCGTCGCGGCGGCGTCGGAGCACAGGTAGAGGTTGGGCACGACCACCAGCCGGTAGCCCGACAGGTCGGAGTCCGGCGGCACCACGTCCGCGGTGACGTTCTCCCGCCAGAGCGGCGTGTAGTGCGCGCGCAGCCGCTCGGGCAGCTTCAGCTCCCCGGGTCTGGCGTCCAGTTCGAGGGCCCACCAGTTCGCCCAGTCGTGCACGATCGCCACGTCGGCGCGGACCCGTGAGCCCGTCACGTCGCGCAGCTCGCCGAGCTCGGTACCCAGCGCGGCGACCTCGCGGAAGATCCGGTTGTCGGTTCCGCCGTGCGAGACGATCGCCGAGTGGAACTTCTCGGCGCCGCCCGCGGAGGCGCGCCACTGGAAGTACATGACCGCGTCGGCGCCCCGCGCCAGCGCCTGGTGGCTCCAGAGCCGGTTCAGGCCGGTGTGCTTGGGCCGGTTCGGCGGCCGGTAGCTGATCGCGCCCGTCGCGCTCTCCATCATCAGGTACGGCTGCCCGCCGCGCAGCGAGCGCATCAGGTCGTGGAAGAGCGCCGCGTCGATGTGGGCCCGGGGGTCCTTGGGCTCGGGGTAGATGTCCAGCGCCACGATGTCGAACTCGGCGGCCCACGAGAAGTAGTCGACGGACCGCCACAGGCCCATGACATTGGTCGTCACCGGGACGCCGGGGGTCAGTTCCAGAAGCGCCTCGCGCTCGGCCCGGTAGCAGGCGAGCAGGGCGTCGGAGCTGAAACGCCGGAAGTCGAGCTCCTGGGCGGGGTTGGTCAGCGTCGGGGCCGTCCTGGGCGGGTGCACCTCGGCCCAGTCGGTGACGCGCTGACTCCAGAAGGTCGTCGACCAGGCGGTGTTCAGCGCGTCGAGGTCGCCGTACCGCTCGCGCAGCCAGCGCCGGAAGTCCGCCGCGGAGACCTCGCAGTAGCACTCGTCCAGGTGGCAGCCGTACTCGTTGCCGACGTGCCAGAGCGCCAGGGCGGGGTGCTCGCCGTACCGGACGGCCAGCCGCCGGGCGAGCGCCACGGCGGCGTCGCGGTAGACGGGGGAGCTGGGGCAGTAGTGCTGACGCGACCCCGGCCACAGGGTGACGCCGTCACGGGTGACGGGCAGGGTCTCCGGGTGCAGCCGGGGCAGCCACGAGGGCGGCGACGCGGTGCCGGTGGCGAGGGACACCGCGATGCCCGCCTCGCCGAGCAGGTCCATGACCTCGTCGAGCCAGCCGAAGTCGTACTCGCCGGGGGCGGGCTCGACCGTGGCCCAGGAGAAGATGCCCAGGGTGACGAAGTTGACCCCGGCCTCGCGCATCAGCCGGACGTCCTCGCGCCAGACGCCCGGGGGCCACTGCTCGGGGTTGTAGTCGGCGCCGAAGCCGAGGCCGTCCAGCCTGTCGTAGAGGTGGGTGATCCTGTTCAACCCTTGACGCTCCCTGAGGTCAGCCCCGCGCGCCAGAAACGCTGGAGCGAGGCCATGGTGAGGATGAGGAGGAGCGCGGACACCGCTGCGCCGGTGACCGTGAGCTCGTAGAAGGCCGGGTCCCTGAAGGTCTGCGAGTTCCACTGCGCCAGGCCCAGGGTGACCGGGTAGAGACGCTGGTCGGAGAGCATCACCAGAGGGAGGAAGTAGTTGTTCCACACGCCGATGAACTGGAACAGGAAGATCGTGACGAGCGCCGGGCTCATGATCTTGAGGACGATCCCGAAGAAGATGCGGTACTCCCCGGCGCCGTCCAGCCGCGCCGCCTCCAGCAGCGCGTCCGGGATCGCCGCGTTGGCGTGGATGCGCGCGAGATAGACCCCGAAGGGGCTGACGACGCTGGGCAGCAGCACCGACCAGAAGGTGCCGGTGATCCCCACCTCACTGAAGATGAGGTACGTCGGCAGCGCCAGCACCGTGGCGGGCACGAGCACTCCGGCGAGGACCAGGTTGAACAGCACCTCCCGGCCGGGGAACGGATACTTGGCCATGGCGTACCCGGCGCCCGCCGACAGCAGGGTGGCGACCAGCGCGCCGGCTCCCGCGTACAGGAAGCTGTTGAGGATCCACCGGCCGAACAGGCCGTCCTCGGTGCCGAACAGGCGGCTGAGGTTGGTGCCGAGCTGCGGCTCCGGCGACCAGAGCCCGAAGGTGCCGAACAGGTCGGCGGAGCTCTTCGTCGCGGCGATCAGCACCCAGACGACCGGCAGCAGGAAATAGACCGCCGCCGCGCCCAGCAGGGCCAGCACCACGACCGACGAGGGACGGATCCGCCTCACCATGCCCGGTTCCCCTTCCTGTTGACCATGCGCAGGAACCCGAACGAGATGACGAATGACATGATCGCGATCAGCGTCGCCTCCGCGGACGCGAGGTGGATGTTGCTCTGCGCGAAGGCCTGGTTGTACGCGGCCAGGTTCGGGGTGTAGTCGCTGTTGATCGCCGTGGTGAGCGGTTTGAGGACCAGCGGTTCGACGAAGAGCTGGAGCGTTCCGATGAGGGTGAACACCGTGATCAGGACGAGCGGGGCGCGGACCAGGGGGATCTTGACATGCCAGGCGATCCGCAGCTCGTTCGCGCCGTCCACCCTGGCCGCCTCGTACAGCTCCTGCGGGATGGCCTGGAGGCCGGCGATCAGTACGAGCATGTTGTAGCCGGCGAACTGCCAGGTGGAGATGTTGGCGATGGCCAGCAGCACCGTGTCGGGACCGAGGAAGTCGTGTGGCAGGCCCGCCGCGGCCAGCAGGTCGATCAGCGGGCTGGTCTGCGGCACGTACAGGAAGCCCCACAGCAGGGATGCGATCACGCCGGGGACGCCGTACGGGAGGAAGAAGGAGACCCGGAAGAACGCCCGGAAGCGTGCGCGGGCGGAGTCGAGGAGCAGGGCCAGCGCCAGCGCGCAGACCACCATGATCGGCACTTCCATCAGGCTGAACAGCAGCACCCTGACGATGCTCCCGACGAAGGCGGGCGAGGTCAGCGCGGTGGCGTAGTTGTCGAGCCCGGCGAAGTCCAGGGTCGGCTCGGTCAGGCCGAGGCCGCTGCTGGTGAGCTTGAAGAAGCTCTGGTAGACCGCGTAGCCGATGGGCGCCAGAAAGAAGAGCGCGAAGACCACGAAGAAGGGTATGACGAAGACCGCGACGTGTGACCGGGAGCGGCGGGGGTGCCGCGGACGCGTGTGGTCCGCCTCCGCTCCGGCCTTCGGCGTCTCCCTCTGCAGCACCCCCGTCACCGTCAGCCTCCCGTCACCACGTTGAGGCCCTTGGCCTTCAGCTGATCGACCATCGCCTGCTGGCTCTTGGCGAACGCGTCCGCGAGCGTGCCCTCGCCCTGCACCGCGGCCTTGGCGTTGTCGGTGACCGAGGCGTACAGCGCCTCGCTGACCGGGGGCCAGCGCCAGTCGCCGCTGACGGCCGCGTCGGCCTCCTTGAAGACGTCCCAGATGTTCTGGCCGCCGTAGAAGGGGAAGACGGTGTCGTCCTGCCGCAGGTTGGTGATCTGGCCGGTGTCCTTGACCGACGGCCAGCCGTACCCGGCCGACAGCAGGATGTTGACGCTCTGCGGGTCGCTGTTGAGCCATACCGCGAAGGCCGTGGCCTCGGCGGGGTGCTTGGTGCCCTTCAGCACGGCCGAGGAGGAGCCGCCGGCCCAGCTGGCCGAGGCGAACCCGGTGCTGCCCGCCCACTGGGGCATCGGGGCGACGGCCCACTTGCCGGAGGTCTTCGGCGCGTTGCCGCGGATGATCGCGTCTCCCCAGGAGCCGCCGATCCAGCCGACGACGCCGCCGGTCTGCAGGTCCTTGTACCAGGCGTTGGACATGTCGGCCTCGGTCTTGACCAGCTTGTCGTCGAGCATCTTCTGCCAGAAGTCGGCCACCTTGCGGGTGTCGGGGTTGTCGACCGTCACCTTCCAGGCGTCGCCCTCGGTGCCGAACCACCCCTGCCCGGCCTGCTGGGCGAGGGCGATCAGCCAGGGGGCCTGGTTGGCGGCGAAGGTGGAGATGTAGGAGTCCTTGTCCTTCTTCCGGATCGTCCTGGCCGCGGCGGCGAAGTCGTCCCAGGTCTTCGGGGCCTCGATGCCCCACTTGTCGAACAGGTCCTTGCGGTAGTAGAAGCCCATCGGCCCGCTGGCCTGCGGGATGGCGTAGACCTTGCCGCCGAAGACCCCGGTCTGCCACTGCCAGTCGACGAACGTCGACGCGTGCCGCTCCGCGTGCTGGGTGATGTCCTCCAGTGCCCCGTTGACCAGGAAGGAGGGCAGGGAGTCGTAGCCGACCTGGGCCACGTCGGGCGCGTTGCCCGCCTTGACGCCCGCGAGCATCTTGGCGTAGCCCCCGTCGGGACCGGCGGTGATGGTCTCCAACTGGACCTTGATGCCGGGGTGGGAGGTGTTGAAGGCGTCGACGGCCTTCTGGATGTTGGGCACCCAGGACCAGAACTTCAGGGTGACCGGCTGGGCCGGGTCACCGCTCGCCGGACCCGCGGCGGGCTCGCCGGACGCGCCGCCGCAGGCCGCGGTCACGCCCAGCGTCACGGCCGCGGCGGCCACGGCCGCGAGCCGCGCCACCCTTGGCATCTTCGATCCCATGTTGACTCCCTGTGAACGGAGGAGATGCCCGGTGGACAGCTTCCGGGCAGTGCCTGGCAGACCTGCAGGATCCGATTACCGAGGGACATTAGTCATATTTTATTAATAATACAAGGGCGTTTCCGAGTCGTTACCTTACGTTGCCTGCTTGCCGTTAGATACCACTTGACCTGGTCTTATCCATGGATCGCCAGGCATGGTGGAGATCGTCGCGCCGGATGCCGGGCGGCCAGGAGGGCGGTGCGGCGCAGCCGGCTGAACTCGGCGCGCGGATCCCGCGTACCTGCCGGTGAGAGCCACATCGAACACCGGCGTGCGAGCCGGTCCTCGGCTCACGGCCCGCCGTCGCGCCTGCACGCCCTTGACCGCGCGGATCCTCACGCTGGAAGGATTGGGATGGACATCACTGCCTCTGTCGGGACTTCTCGCTCCCATATCGAGACTCCGTGCCCTCCATGGTGCGAGCGTGCGCACTCCACCACCTACGTCACCCACGCGGCCGACATCGCCGAGGTGCACAACCCAGACGGGTCCACGGTGACGGTCACGCTCTCCCAGCACCTCCAACCCGGGTACGTGGGGGAGCAGGTCGTGCGCGTCTACACCCGCCTCGGCGAGGAGACCGGCATCGCCGACCTGTCGCCCGGCTCGGCCGAGGCCGTCGGGCGCTCGATCGTCGCCTTCTCCCCCGACGGGGCCGTGCGCGCGTACGGGCTGGCCCTGCAACGGGCCGCCGCGCACCTGCTGCTCGGTGGGCTGGAGGTGCCCCGGGCCGGCGAGACGGGCCGCGTCCCCGCCGAGTCGCCCTCGCAGGAGAAGCTGTTCCGGATCGCGTTCCTGTCCGGCTACCTCAACGTGGCGAAGGCGCCGGGACCGTTGAACGGGGGAGTGGTCGAGCGCCGCCTCAGCCGGGTGCTGTCGCCGAGGGAGACGAGCGAGCTGTGCGACATCGTGCGCGGCATGTTGTCCCGTCGCACCGCGGCCGGCCGGGGTGTCCCGCACGACGACACCTGCGACCTCGCCTTGGGCCGGTAGCGTCGGCGAGGTTTCGGACACGGGTCCTGAGTCGGAAAATGAGCTGTCAAGGAAGATTTGTCGATGTATGCACATGCGATTGCAAGTGCATGCGCAAGTGCGCGCCTAGCGGGACTGTGAGATTCGCACCGTATATGTGAAACTGTGGCACCGTAGGAAGGTGCGACAGGGAGCCGATATGGCCGGACAGACCGCCGAGGACGGCGGCGCGCAGAGCGGTGTTCTCACCTACGCGGGGGGTGGCGGCCCCACCATCCTGCGCATTCTCCTCGGTGCCCAGCTGCGGAGGCTGCGCGTCGCCAAGGACGTCACCCGCGAGCAGGCCGGCTATGCCATCCGCGCCTCCCATGCCAAGATCAGCCGGCTGGAGCTCGGGCGAGTCGGTTTCAAGGAACGCGATGTCGCGGATCTGCTGACGATGTACGGGGTGACCGATACCGAGGAAAGGGCCCCGCTGCTGACACTGGCCCGTCAGGCCAACGCGCCCGGCTGGTGGCACAAGTACGGCGACCTGCTCCCCAACTGGTTCGAGGTCTACGTCGGGCTCGAAGAGGCGGCCTCGACGGTCCGGACCTACGAGGTGCAGTTCATCCCCGGCCTCCTGCAGAGCCCCGAATACGCGCGGGCCGTCATCATGCTCGTGCACGGCGGCGCCTCGGCGAGCGAGGTCGACCGCCGGGTCTCGCTCCGTATGGCCCGTCAGCAGCGGCTGACCAGGCCGGACGCTCCGACGCTCTGGGCGGTGATGGACGAGGCCGTGCTGCGGCGGCCCATCGGCGGGCCCCAGGTGCTGCGCGCCCAGATAGACCACCTGCTCGAAGCCGTCGAGCTGCCCAACGTCAAGCTGCAGATCATGCCGTTCGACCGGGGCGGCCACGCCGCGGCGGGCGGTCCGTTCTCCATCCTGCGCTTCCCCGAGCGGGACCTGCCCGACGTGGTCTACATGGAACAGCTCACCAGCGCCCTCTATCTGGACAAGCTCGACGAGACCGACCACTACATGCAGGTCATGGACCGCCTGTGCATCCAGGCGTACTCCCTCGCCGAGAGCCGGAGGTTCCTGGAGGACCTTCGCGAGGAGCTCTCGGGCTGATCCGGGAGGGCCGTTCGCCGGTGGGTTCCGGGGGGATGCGCTGCCCGAGAGTTTGGGGCCGTCCTAATTGTCGATCAGATGATATGTCGTTTCATGATCTGAAATGCTCGCCGCTCGTCTAGCATGCCGGGAAAGAGTGGTGAAGGCGAGGATATGACTGAGCGCGAGCAGGCCCCAGCGGGAATCGACCCCACGATCCCGAGTGTGGCCCGTATGTACGACTACTACCTGGGAGGCAAGGACAACTTCGCCTCCGACCGGGCGGCCGGTGACAGGATCGTGGAGTTTGTCCCCAACGTGAAGGACGTGGCGCGTTCGAACCGCGCCTTCCTCGGGCGCACCGTGCGGCATCTCGCCGCCGCGGGGATCCGCCAGTTCATCGACATCGGCACCGGCCTGCCGACGCAGGAGAACGTGCACCAGGTCGTCCTGCGCGAGGCGCCCGACTCCCGGATCGTCTACGTCGACAACGATCCCATCGTGCTCGTGCACGCCCGCGCGCTGCTCGCCGACAACCCGCAGACCACCGTGATCTCCGGGGACCTGCGGGAGCCGGATGCGATCCTGGATCACCCCGAGGTCCTCGAGCGCATCGACTTCGACCAGCCGGTCGCCGTCCTCATGGTCTCCATCCTGCACTTCGTCGCGGATGACAAGGAGGCCGCCGACATCGCCACCTCCTTCGGGCGGCGGCTGGCCTCGGGCAGCCACGTGGTGATCTCCCACGTCACCTCCGGCGACCTCAGCGAGGAGCAGGTCCGCCAGGGCCGTGGTGTCTACGGCACGACCACCGCGGGCGGTGTCTTCCCCCGCACCCTCACCCAGATCCGCGAACTGTTCGACGGGCTGGAGATCCTCGAACCCGGTCTGGTGCCCGTCTACGACTGGCGGCCCGACCCCAGCGACGTCGTCATCCCGCCGGGAGCCGGCGCCGTCACGGTGGGCGCCGTCGGCCGGGTTCCCTGACCGGCGACCCGTACCGTCCCCGGACGACCGGCATCGTCCGGGGACGCTCCCACCCGGCGGGCGGTGAACTTATCGGGGCGGGCGGACGTATCTCCAGGATGTTGACACATTCGTGCCAGTCCGGTGTCGCCAGGAACGCCCGCGTGATCGCCGCGGCGATCCTCGCCCTGTCGTTCTCCCTCGCCTGCAGCGCGGACCGGCCCGTGGGAGCCCCCGTCGCCGCGGCGGCGGGCAACGCGGTCCCCGCGGGACCGCCGCCCACGGTCGAGCAGCTCGCCAAGAAGGTCGGCTGCAAGGTCAAGATCCAGGTCGACGCGGTCGACATCCGTACCGGAGCCTGCAAGACCCCCGTCGGCCGGTTCTTCATCAGCACCTTCGTCACCCAGCACGGCAAGGACCAGTGGATGGACCAGGCGCCGGAGTACAACCCCCATCTCGTCGGGGAGTTGTGGACCGTGCTCGGCGCCAGGCAGGTCCTGGACGAGCTGCGCGAGACGCTCGGAGGCGACCTGCACCTGACCGACCACCGGGTGAGCCCCACCCCCACACCGCCCGCCGGGTGACGGCCGGGGCTCGGCCCGTGCCAGGCATGCCCGCCT